>DPCD01000116.1:8064-8195 GCA_003516765.1 Clostridiales bacterium
CTCTTGGGGTTGATGGACGTGAAATTCTCGACAGAGAACACGACCTCGCCCGGAACATTCTCGCGCTTGGGATAAAGGTTGGTCAGCTCACGACCGACCATTCTGGAAATGATCATATCGGTGGTCAGCTC
>DPCD01000091.1 GCA_003516765.1 Clostridiales bacterium
TTTTCTCGGCAGGATAGAACGCGGCGGGTTTGGTGACAGGCTGCGGCTGCTCCCGTGCCGGTGCTTCCGGGGTAAACAGATGGGCATTGCGCTCGTCCCGGCGCAGCAGCGCGGGAAGCCGTTCCTTGCTTTCCACGCGGAAGATGGGATATGCCTGCGACGGATCGCGGAGATGTACGTCAAAAAGCCCTACCTCGGTGATCTCAAAGGGCTTGCCATCAAGATAAACGGTATCACCGGACTTGTAGGGCGGTGCCAGCGAATCATGGACGATGGAAACAGTCGCTTCCTGTTCCAGCACTGTCGGCGGTTCGCGCCCCTCTACCTGTGCCTGCGCCTTTTCGTCCGGGTAATTACCGAAGATGGAAAGATACCGGTTTTCCCGCAAATCGTAAATGGCAGCGCCGTCATACGCAAAGCCATCGCTTTCCATTGTGCCGTCCACATAACCCTGTGCGGCTTTTTCCGCTTCTTCCAGCGTCTGATAGTCCAGTTTTTCATCAAAACCGTTTTCAAAGTGATGATACACTACGACCTGATACTGTGGTGCCATCCGGTCGGCATAATCATCAATCGCTTCTTTCGTCAGCCATTCCGGTTTTTGGGGGAGTGCGTCATACAGCTCCCGCATTTTGACGATCTGCGCATAGACGCTGCCTGCCCATAGATGCTTTTCCGCGCGGTTGCCTGCGCCAAGGAAGTATTCGCAGTCTGCCCGCAGCCGGTCTAAAAGCCGGTAGTCCGGATTATGCTCCAGCACATCTTTTTCCTGCTCTGTGAGGAATTGATCCTCGCGGATAAGCTGTGCGATACGCCGCTGCACCTTTGACCATGTCAATTCGGCGGTTTCCGGACTTCCGGCACGGACGATAAAGAGATTGTTACCTTCCTTGCCACCGTACTCATGAGCAAGCCATGCAGCAGTTTCTTTTTCACGTCCGTGCTGCTGCATATACCGCACTACGGCGTGTTTGCTCCCGATATTTCCGTTCCATGCTCGTAGTGCATCGTCTATATCGTCCTGCGAGAGCGGTCGCAGCAGATCGTGGAGCCGTTCATAGGTTCTCTCAAAAACCTCTCGGTGCAGGCGGCTGCGGAACTCCGGCATATCCGAAAACAGCCGGATAAGCTCCATATCCTTTGAACCGAGGATGGCGCGGCGTACAGCGGCATTGCACTCGATCTCCGCATTTTCCCAGTCAGAGTGACCGCAGGCGTTGCGATAGGCCGTATCCTCCGAAACCGCTGCCATCACCACCGGCCTGTAATGCTCCAAACGTTCCTGCACCGTGGGCTGCGTCACATCGGCGGCAGGATCGTGGAACACGTTTGAACCGTCAGCGCCAAACTCCGTTTCCTGTACGTCGATGGCTGCCTCATGGTCAACGGAGCGCAGCGTGTAAATGTGGCGCTCACCTCTAAAGTCCGATGCTTCGGCAATCGTCACGTCGTACTTATCGCGCAATTTCTCCACATACATCTCTAAATTGTGCGACGGAAGGCCGCACATTTCCACGCGCCCAGCACCGGGAATATTGCGGGTAGTGAGGTTCATATCCAGAAGCGATGCCGCCTGTTTTGCGTCCTCGCCATAGATCTCAAAGAAATCCCCGACCTGATACAGTACAATATCATCCGGGTGCATTTCTTTGATAGAATTGTAGTCCAAAACAGGAGAAGCGGAGGACGTTTGCACGTTCTCCGCTTCAGGCATAAACGATATTTGCTCGCCTTGGACTGGCTCGGTTATGCGTAAATCAGCTCCGCGAGGATCACTTCCTCGGCTTGCGCCTTGCAGGTGTTCATCAGACCTGTCCACTTCAATGGGTCGGCTGCTTTCAGCGCTTCCGTCACTCCTGCCGACGTCATCAGCTCCGGCATCATCTGCTCCAACCTCCGGTTCGCCGCTTCGTCGATCTCCCGCAGGTGCGGAAAAAGCGTTTCCGTCAGGATCATCTGATTCCAGAGGATCGGACGATGCTCCCGGAGATACGTTTGCCGCATCCGTCCGTATTTGCCAAGCGGCTGGCTCTGCGGATTCTCGCGCAGGCTCAGGTCGGGGATCTGAAATTCTCCGCTGGTCTTGTAAGTCAGGTTGTTCTCCATGTTCTTCCGTCCTTTCTGCGCGGCGTTCGCGCTCGTGTCTTTTTACGGTGATCTCGATTTGCCTTAAAACGCGCTGGCTGATCTCGCTGACGGCTGTTCCGAGGACGCTGACCGCGGCCGGGGTGTTGAAGTCAAAGACCGGCATAAAATCCTCCGGTTCAAAATAGCCGTCCGGGGAGAAGCCGCAGCGTGCCATAAGCGCGTAGGTGATGCTGGTGGATGCCGCCGTTTTGAACGCCATCCGTATGTTATCTTCATCATAACCGCTTAGAAACGAATCTGCAATGATGTCGCAGATGTCGCGTTTCTGTTCCGTCCAGTATTCCAGCGCCAGCTTGTCTGCGACGCGCTCAAACTGCGCGATGAGTCCACCGTCTTGGGGAACGTCGTACTGTTCCGTTAGCATGGAGCAGACTTTCGCTTCATGTTCGGTACGCATTTCCCATAGCGTAAAGTTGCGTGCGGCATCGCGCGGCGCGGTGTCTGCCACGTCAAAAACGTACCGTAATCGCGGTTGATAGCCGCTGGTGTCAATGAGTGCGATGCCGGTGCTGCCGCGCTGCACATAGCGCCCCATGCGGTCTTTCCAGAAGTCATACTCCGCACACGCTGTCGCGTTCGGGCGCTGGGCATAGATCATAAGCTGCTCGTTGTAAGGGTACTTGTAGAGCCGCGCCGCCGTAGCGAGAAAGGCCGTCCAGCTTCGATAGCTGCCGGTGATCTGCCGCGCGGTACGTTCGGCAAATTCTGAATAGAATTGTAGCTTGCTCGGCATATTCCAACCTCCTTTTCGTAAAAAATTAGCCAGTCAGTAAAAACTGACTGGCTATGCGTTTTCGCTATTCGGTTTTTGAAGTTACTTACGATGCAAACGCCGGTCGCACGCTGTCTGTCGGCAATCCCAATCGAGTCGCCCGGTCAAGCTCGTAGGTGACTCTGGTTACCTCTTCAATAAATGCGCGCTCTTTCTCGCTGGCGCTGCACCATCTGACATGGTATTTGCGGCACATTTCGAAGAAAACTTCATAAAACCGGTCTGCCTCCGGGTCTTTGCGGCAATACCACTCCGCGTCAGAAGCCGGTCTTTTCGGTTCGTTCATGCTGGTGTACCTCCTTATTCGCTGAGATATGTGAGGAAAATCTGCTTTGCAGCATCGTCGGCAATTAAATACCTCGGTGCAGATGCTTGAAACGTCGGCAGCAAAATTGCGCCGAAATCTTTTTCATAATGCTTTGCCAGTGCCGTCGTTTTTGCTTCCAGAATCACATCGCCTGCAAAGCCGTTGTCAATGGAGAGCTTAATTCCGAGCGCGATCATCAGCCGACCAATACCCGTATATTTTGGTATTCCACCGTCCAGCGTCGGATTCGATTCCGGCTGTGCTTCCATGTATGCAATATGAATGACTAACGCATTTTCAAGAATCTCATACGCACCCAGCGCAATCAGTTCCTCATCGAGCTTTGCTGCGTATTTTTCAAGACGCAGATCGGAGAGATAATCGCTGGTCCACGCGGTTTGCCATGCAGAGATTGTCTTTTGCGCATCTGCATCCGTCATGGGCGCGATTGAAACAGGGATCTGTTCCTGTTTGGCATTATAAATAAAAGGTTTGAACTCCATATACAAAGCCTCCGTATTTGAAGTTTAACACGATTCAGCCGCTTTTACAAGTAGATACCACTAAAATCTCATGCGAACACCAATTTCAAAAATCGAAACAGTTGGTCCTCAAAAATCCGGGAACAGTTCCAGCTTTGTAAATTCCTCGTCGCTGATTTTACCCAGCTTTTGCAGCGCGGAATCCGTCATCGCCAGCAGCTCCGGCTGATCTGCACCGATGTAGCCTCGCATCTCGCGCAGCTCCCGCATCAGGTTCTCACGCGAACCGGTGTTATAAATGCACATCAGGTTCATTTCATCGTTTGTAAAATTCATATCATAGCTCCTTTTCTGCGCTCCGCTTGGGCGCGTGTTTTTCCGTTCTGTTTGTTGTCTCCACTGGCGCTTTTAGCTTGGCTAGAATGGATGACCGTTCTTCCTGCTCTGCGACGGTCTGTTTCGGACCGTTGTTGATGATACCGTCGATCATGCCGTAATCATCCTCCAGTGCCATCTCCGCATTTTTCAGATAGTTTTCCGGCTGTGTTTTTGCGGTGTCATCGTGAAGATAGGATAGCGCATCCGGCTGTTTCGGCGCAACGATGTCGCGTATCGGTCGCAGCGTATCGCGAACGCTTTCCCATTCTGCGCGCTCGACGCCGAAAATGCCAGAGTGTGCATCCAGATCGCTGGTATCCAACACCATATACTCGGTGTTGTCGCTGTTCAGCACAAAAATCGGAACATCCTGCAAAAACAGCTCTCTGGCGCGCTCTTTGGAGAGCGGCAGCATTGTGTTTCCGTCCGTATAGCCGAATTGGTACATCTGTGCAAAATCCACGGTGGGGTCCGGCATGGGATAGCCTTGCTCCAACTGCGGGAGATCCGGCAGCGAATCGGCGGTGGACGTTGCCTCTACGCCGGTGATTTGTTCGCCAGCACCAAGCAGCAGCTCATTTGCCTCCTGCAAACCGTTCAGCAGCTCCAGCGGCGCGAGGCGGATCGGGGCGGCATCTCCGATATTATGGAGCTTGCAGACCGTAAGCGCCGCAGCGGATAGCAACTGTCCGGTATCGTCCAGTACACCGCCATCCAGCGCCTTTGCGGAGGCAGCATCATAAATGGTGTAATCAATGCCGGTGTCGCTGCGCTGCACATGGATATACTTCTCGTTATCCACCATGTAGAGTTTTTCTATGTCCTGCTCTGGCTGCTTCTGTGCGGGCTGCGCAGGTTCCAGCGAAATTCCGCGTTCCTTGCAAATCTCTTTGAATTGCTGCTCAACGCCGGAAATAAGCTCACTGGACGTTTTGCGGATGGTATCCAAACTATCCTTGAACGCTTTCAGGTCTTTGTCCTTTGACCATGTTGCCACATAGCCAAAGCTGTTTGCGCTTGTTTCAATGCCGAAGTAGGCGCAGACGGTGTAGGCAATGCTTTCTGCTTCAATTTCCTCCGTGCTGGAATCTTTCGGCTGGCTGTTCGGCTGCTTGGCGTAATCGTGGAGCTTCGAGTGCGCGATCTCATGGACGGCTGCGCACACGGTTTGCACCTCGCTCATCCCATCGCGCAGCGTAATGCTCTGCTTGGAGGGCGAGAAAAAGCCGTCGAGGTCGTTGCTTAGCGGTTTTATTTCAATGGGCACCGGTGATATGCGACGCAGCGCCTCCATAAACGCCTCGTAATGCTCAACGTTGCCGGTCAGCTCCGCAACGGGAGATTGTACGCGCTCCGGGAGCGGTTTGCCGTCCGTCTGGCTTACATCAAAAACCTTGACCGGACGGAACATCGGAATCTGGACTTCTTTTTCTTCCGTGATGGTATTGCCGTCTGCATCCAGCAGTGGCAGTTTCGTATCGGGGTCGAGCTTTTCTTTTTCGACCTTGATTTTATATGGCGTCGGCGCAAGGATCGAAATGCCTTTCTCACCACGCAGCACATGACGGCTGAACTGATTTTGCCATTTCTGATACCCGGCAACGAGCGTCGCGTGCGGGCATTGCGAGAAAATAAGCATCTGATTGTTGACCGAGTAATGATGAAAGTGGCTCATCGTGCGCAAATACGCCTGGTACTTTTCTAAATCGCCGGACTGGAATAGCGCCTTGATGCCAGCCTCGATCTGGTCAGTCAGCTTCTTGATTTGTTCCTTGATGGGTTGTTTTTCTGCCATAAACTTCTCCTTTGCAGACAAAAAGCAGCCTCCGCACAAACGGTTCGTTCATGCGGAGGCTGCTTCGTTATTTAATTCTCCGCTGGGGCGGGGTCAAGCCATTTTTCAGGGCGCGTTCACTGTCTGCCTTGCGTCTAGCGTCGCTGTATGGCGGTCGGATGCCGACGCAGCTTTTTGGAACAATGTACCGTGCTGCGCCGTTCGGCTCATCGAAATCCGCATACACTTTCTCCGGCGTTGCATCGTGCAGCCGCCGCAGTTTGGCAATCAGCTTCGGGTCATGCGTGTAGACCATCGCGTTCGGCTCTGCCTGATTGTAAATGATGATGGTTTCGCGCTCATATTTGGAAAGTGTCATGTGAAATCACACCTGTCACAGTACAGATCCTCGCATCGTTTGTGCAGCAGGCACGCCGCCGTAAAGCCAGCCGCCACGCCGATCACGCTGCCAATGCCGAGAAACAGCCATTTCATTTCGTTCCCTCCTTTCCGAAGTCAAACCGATACGACGAGCGAACGCCATCGTCCTCCAAGAGCAAATCCGTACTGAAGCGTTTGCCGGTCTTTTCGGAATAAACATCGTCCACACGGACGCGACCGCGCTCCAGCAGCGCCGCGACCATCTGTTTGTCCAGCGTGATTCTCTTGGCGGTCAGAAACTTGTTGTCACGCCAGAGTCCAAATTTGCAGTCGCTTCGTTCGCAGAAAAAGCCTTTCTTGCTCTCCGTGACATCACTGCCGCAGCGCGGGCATCTGCCAATGACCTCTCGCCCGGAAGGGAACAGCACCTCCGCGCCGGGAACGACGCGGTAGCTGCGCGTCAGCTCTGTGAGCATGGCGGTAATGTCGCCGAGGAACGCATCCGCATCCAGCTCGCCGCGTTCCACCTGCTTTAGCTTATGCTCCCACTCCGCCGTGAGCAGCGGCGATTGAAGCTGCTCCGGCAGAACGGTAATCAGCGAATTGCCGATCTGCGTCGGAATGAGATAGACTGCCTTTTTGAGCTTTTTTCGTTCTGCAAATCCGGCAGACACCAGCTTTTCCAGAATGGCTGCGCGAGTCGCTGGCGTACCAAGGCCGCGACGCTCGGCGTCCTCCGGTGCATCCTTTGCACCTGCGTTCTCCATCGCTGCCAGCAGCGTATCTTCTGATACGCTTTGTCAAGGGTGTTTAAGAAATTTTTTCGCTTTGTTCAAACTCTTTTGCACAATCATTCAAAATAAGCCGCTTAATCTTATCGGTCATCGTTTCCTTGCTCGTTTCGCTGAAATGCAGCTTGACACGATAGGTTGTCTTTCCAATCCTCTTTACCATAACGGGCTGCTGTGTACCTTGTGCGGTCAGAGGGGAAGCGGTAGGGGTGGCGGTGCGGGTGTTGGTTTCGTTGCTCATAGGCTCTCCTTTCAAAGATAAAGCCCCATGCGGTCAGCACATGGGGCGGTGGTCGGTATAGTGAAAGTGCGAAAGTGCAAAGCGCAAAGGG
>DPCD01000167.1:0-409 GCA_003516765.1 Clostridiales bacterium
CCAAACCGGGAAATGGCGTTCGATACCAGTGGTGTCGCGCCGATTGCCGCAAACAGGAACGTCCCGGCGTAGCTTCTCGCGTAATAGACGCCTTCCGTGCTGACAAGCGGCAACCCGCCTGCGCCAAACATTGCGCCGAGCTGCGAAACCGCCTCCGACACGGAGTCCGCATTGAAAAGAACGAAGCTCAGCGTCACAAGCAGCAGCGTATAAACGTGCTTCAAGACATGCGTTCTCTGCAGCAGCCTGCCGTACACCAGCTTCTCTGCCACCAGCAAGACCGCAAAGCCCAGCCCCCACAGAACAAAGGTCCAGCTTGCCCCGTGCCACAGCCCCGTGAGCATCCACACAACGAGGATGTTGCGCAGCCACTTTGCTTTTGATACGCGGTTTCCGCCGAGCGGAATAT
>DPCD01000167.1:607-2537 GCA_003516765.1 Clostridiales bacterium
ATAGACATAGTCCCGGAACCAGGAACTGAGGCTGATGTGCCAGCGCCGCCAGAACTCGGTGATGGAGCCGGAGATATACGGGTAGTTGAAGTTCTCCGAAAACCGGAAGCCGAAGATTCTGCCAAGCCCGATTGCCATATCACTGTAGCCAGAAAAATCAAAATAAAGCTGCAGGGCAAAGCTCACGGCGTAGAGCCAGAAATAGAGGACCGACAGGTCCCGGCTTTGCTGAAACGCCGTGATCAGCTCATACAGAACATTTGCCAGCAGCACCTTTTTAGATAACCCGATCACAAACCGGCACGCGCCGGACGATACATCTTCGAGCGTTGTCTCGCGGCTGTCCAGCTGCGGCGCAATCTCCGCGTACCGCACAATCGGTCCTGCAATGAGCTGCGGGAACATGGCAATATACGTACCAAGCTTCAAAAAGCTCTTCTGAGCAGGCACACTGCCCCGGTAGACATCGACCACATAGCTTAAAATCTGGAAGGTGTAAAAACTGATGCCGATGGGAAGCGCCACGTGCAGAAGCTTGATAGAAGCGCCCGTCACAGCGTTCAGGCTGGAGATAAAAAAGTCCGCGTACTTGCAGTATCCGAGCAGCCCGAGACTCAGGCAGACCGAAGCGGTCAAAAACAGCTTTGACCGCCTCGTGTGCTTGCGATTTCTTTCGATCAGCCGTCCGAAGACGTAGCCCTGCGCAATGCTCAGCAGCATGAACACGCAGAAGCGCGGTTCGCCCCAGGCATAAAACAGGAGGCTCGATGCAAACAGCACCGCATTTTTTGCGCCGCGCGGCACAAGAAAGTAAACTGCCAGCACGAGCGGCAAAAAGTAATACAAAAACGGAATGCTTGAAAATAACATGGAGCCTCCAGATTTTTTGTTGTTTACGCGCTGATTGCCTCGTCGTAGACGCTGGTAAAGCCTGCGTCCGCCGCAAAGAGCTTGTCGCGGAAGGTGTTGACCAAGTCTTCGTCTCCATAGACCGAGACAATCAGACTGCCGTTCGTTGCGATGAACATCTTATCCGGGAAGCCGCACATCCAGTGCTTGCCGGAAATTTCACTGTGAATGTCCTCGACAATTGCGGAAACATCGTCCGCGTTTGCAGCGTGGAATGCGCCGCAGGTGAAGGTATTGCTGTTCATCATGTGCATGATGGACGCCGCGCCGTCGAGCTTTGCAACATCCGCTGCCGGGAAGGTCAGAAGATAAGATACCGTATCGGCGTTCGCAATATTCACATTGCCAGCCGCATCGTCGACATTGGTATCATAATCGCCGCCTGCCGCCGGGAACTTTTCATCCTCCGTGTAGCTCGACCAAACTTTATTCAGAATATCCAGCGCAGCCTTCGCGCTCTCGTCATTGACTATGCCGCCCTCTGCCGCCGGTGCGTTTTCCTCGGAGGGCTCGCCTACGCCAAATTCATCGTCGAGCATGCCGTCATCTGGCTTAGCTGCATTTTCATCGTCTGCGGGCTTTTCCACAGGAGCGTCAGGCTCTTCAGCGGGTGCTTCCGGCTCGGTGGGCATCTGCTCAGAGGTCGAGGGTTTTTCTTCACCGATGGTATCGTCTGTTTTCTTGCTTGCGCAGGCTGCAAAGCTCAAAACGCAGGCAAGTGCAAGAAGCATCGCTAAAAACTTTTTCATGGTTGGTTTCTCCTTTGAATTTCTAATGATTTGCTTTCTTTCTCAATTTCGGATTTCTTTCATTCGGGGGCGTTGACAATACCGACAAACAGCGGCAGCCCATTGCGCGCGGTAATTGCGAAGATGAACGGGCGGTCCAGCGTGAAGTCTATTTCTTCATCCGGCGGCATCGCCGCGCCCGCTTCCATCATGACCGTGTAGGCTGCTGCCGTCACGCCCTCTTCGTCGACTGTCACGCGCGCGGCGTGGTCCGCTCTGGATAGATAGACGCC
>DPCD01000002.1 GCA_003516765.1 Clostridiales bacterium
AAGCTCGCCCGCGCGATGATCACGCGCTATGGCATGAGCGACGATTTCGACATGGTCGCGCTTGAGACGGTCAACAATCAGTACCTCGGCGGCGATGCGTCGCTCGCCTGCTCCGCCGAAACGCAGACGAAGATCGATCAGCGCGTGGTGGAGCTGGTGAAAAAGCAGCACGAGAAGGCTGTGAACATCCTCACCGAGAACCGCGCGAAGCTCGATGAGCTGGCGCAGTACCTCTACGAGAAGGAGACGATCACGGGCGAAGAGTTCATGCACATCCTGAATGCGCAGTAAACTCCATAAATAGAAAGAAGGCACAGCCAAACGGCTGTGCCTTTCTTTCTATTTATAGGTTGCTTTCTTTTCTGCTCGTGCGGCTGCGCAGGTAGTCGCCAAGGTTCGTGATGCAAAGGAGCATCACGACCAGAAATGCGCCGGGGATGAGCAAGATCCACCACGCGTCGGTCATCAGCGCCTTTTCCGCGAGCGAGAGCATGCTGCCCCAGGTCACGACCTCGATGGGCAGGCCGAGGCCCATGAAGCTGAGCGTCGATTCGGCGATGATGGCGCTGCGCACATTCATCACCACCATGAAGAGGATGGACGAGAAGAAATTCGGTGCGAGATGACGCCGCAGAATGTGGAAAAAGCTACCGCCCATGCACTTGGCCGCGATGACATACTCGCTCGCGCGCAGCTGCTGCACCTCGGTGCGCACGACCTTGGCAATGCTCATCCAGCTGGTAAGCCCAATGACAATGGACAGACTCAGCGCATTCGCCGCGCCCAGAATCGCCTGTAGCAGGACGATGAGCAGCAGATTCGGAATGCTGATGAAAATCTCATTGGCGCGCATCAGAAGCGCATCAAGCTTTTCTCCCGCGCAGCCGCTGAGACTGCCGAAGAAGACGGCGATGGCGGTCGACAGCAGCGTCGCACAGATGCCGATGAACAGCGACAGCCTGCCGCCGGACCAGATCATCGAAAAAATGTCGCGCCCCATCGTGTCGGTGCCGAAGAGAAACTCCCTGTTCGGCGCGGCGCTGCAGTGGCTCAGGTCCATATAGCCGGGGTCCTTCGTCAAAAACACATCGCACAGCAGGCAGCCCAGGACAATCAGCGCAAGCAGGAGGATGGAGACAATCGGAAGATCCTTGTGCCATGGCTCCTTTGCGTGCTGCGGGGGCGCAGCTTGTGGTCTTGCGCCGACGAGCGTAAAATCATCCATTGCCATCCGCCTCCCAGCTGTCTATGACTTCCTTTGCGCGCATGCGCGGGTCAATTTTTTCGCTCAGCGCCTGCGCCAGCAGATTGCAGGCAATCACAAGCGCGCCCGAGAGGATGCACAGCACCATCAGAAGATTGTAGTCCTGATAGCGCGCGCTTTCGTAGCTGAGCGTGCCCAGCCCGGGGAAGGAAAAGACGCTCTCGACAATGTATGTTCCGCCCAGCACGTGCGGCACGGAGATTGCCATGATCGAAAGATACGACGGCAGAACGTTGCGCAGACAGTGCCGGTATAAAATCCGTTTGCGCCCGAGCCCCTTGGATTTTGCCAGCAGCACGTAGTCCATGCGCATTTCTTCGAGCATCTTGTTGCGCACCATATAGGCGTAGTACCACAGATGCCCGAGCACGACGACCGTCAGCGGCAGAATCAGGTGCAGTACCCGGCTGCCGGCGTCGTTTGCCTTTCCCACGTCGTAAGCGCCGGAGCTCGGCAGCCAGCGAAGCTGGACCGCAAAAATCAGAATCAGAACCAGTGACAGCCAGAATTCCGGAATGCAGCTGGTGACGGTTCCGATTTTGCACAGCGCGCGATCCAACAGGGAATCTTCATGCCGCGCGCACAGGACGCCCAGTCCCAGAGACAGGAAAAACGTCAGCAGAAAGCCGATGCCGCCCAGCTGCAGCGTGAACGGAAGTCTTGCGCGAATGACTGCCAGCACGTCCATTTTGTATTTGTAGGAGATGCCGAACTCGCCGCGCAGCGCGCCCTTCAGCCAGATCAGATACTGCTGCGCAATCGGCTGGTCCAGCCCCAGCCTTGCTTCTGCCTGCGCGCGCTCGGCAGGCTTCATCTTTTCGGCGCGCTCGCCGTAATAGGAAACCAGCGGGTCTCCGGGGGCAAGGCGGGCAATCACAAAGACGAGAAGGGACAGCACCAGCACGCTCAAAAGAAAGACGGCAAGCGTCCTGCAAAGCTTTTTCGCGCGGTAGGTCATGCTTTGCCGCCTCCTTCCGTGAGAACAAAATGGTCGGGTGCAACCTCGCAAAGCGCGCCTTCGGTCGGAAGCGTCTCTGGGTCGAACGTTATAAGCTTGCGATTGCGCTCGCGGATAGGGTCTGGCAGCGGCATGGCAGAAATCAGCGCCCTGGTATACGGATGCTGCGGGTGGGAGAACAGCTCTGCGGCAGGCGCTTCCTCGACCAGCCGGCCGCGCAGCAGAACGCCCACACGGTCGCACAGATAGCGCACCATCGAAAGATCGTGTGCGATGAACAAAAATGAAAAGCCGTGTTCTGCCTGCAAGTGACGGAAGAGGTTGATGATCTGCGCCTGAATGGACACATCCAGGGCGCTAACCGGCTCGTCCGCCACCAGAAGCTCCGG
>DPCD01000041.1:0-323 GCA_003516765.1 Clostridiales bacterium
AGCAAGGGCGGCGGCGGAGACGACGATGACAGCAAGCCGGTCAACAACAGCTTTGCCATTACCTCTTTCAAGATTGGAGACAAGGCGGCTGAAATTGACAACACGAACGGCATCATCAAAATCACGCTCCCCTACGGCACGAATCTCTATCAGGCTGCGCCGAAGATCGAAACCGGCAGCGGCTGCACGGTCAGCCCGCGCTCGGGGCAGGTCGTGAACCTCTCCGTGCCGGCGACCTACACGCTGACGCGCGGCGATGAAAAGCGCACGTACACGGTCATTGTCACGCTGCAAAAATCTGCGTCGCAGCTTATCTGGGACAA
>DPCD01000041.1:540-6811 GCA_003516765.1 Clostridiales bacterium
GCGGCAATCAAAATGAACCCGTCCTCATACCAGACAAGCCCCGACCTCGGGAAGAAGGACCCCGAGCCGACCTACATTCCGTCCACGAGCCAGATTCTCTCCGGCATGAAGGTGCAGGTGAACGGCAAGGACGTTGTGTATCAGGCAATCGGTTCTTCCGGCTGGCTCCTGATGACGCCGGACAGCTATTCTGCCGCGAATACCTACCGTTTCCGCGCGGAAAAGGGTGCGCTCAAGAATATCGTCGCCAACGGCTATAACGGCTTCGGTGTGCAGGCTGGCAAGCTGATGATCGGCATTACGGAGAAGATGGACACGGCAAGAGGTCTTGACCTGTCCCTCTGCCCGGTACCGAGCGCGGCGCAGACGGCGTGGAAAAACAAGTCCGGTGTGGTCGGCGTTTGGAAGATCACCTGCGACAGCGTCTCGGGCGGTTTGACATTAACGTTCGACTGCTCGGGTCAAACAGGAAAACTGGCGCTTGCGAAGTACAACGAAGCGAAAAAGTGCTTCGAGCAGGTGTCGGAGAAAAAATGGAGCGTCAGCGGCTCGATCCTGACTGCCTCCAATATGTCCGCCGGTATTTACGGCGTCATCAAGATCGGGTGATCCCGAACTCAAAAAAACGAAAGCCCGGGGCACTTCGCCCCGGGAGAAAGGATTGAGAGAAATGAAAGGAAAACGGATCGTATCTCTCCTGCTGTGCCTCGTGCTGACGCTGGGGCTGCTGCCAGCTTCTGTACTTGCAGTATCAGACGGCAATCAATATTGTTTTAATATCATTGCACTTGATAATGGAACAGCGAAAGCGGGATTTACCGTATCAGCATCGGAAGCTGGCGTCTCAAAAATTAATAACCAAGAAGCAAGCGTACCAGCCGGCATAAAGATACGGGATTTGACGGTTGGAAAGGAGGTCGCAGTCACCTTTACCGCGCCGGCAGGGTATGCTGTAGACTATGTTGTGTTCGACTGCTATGATGATCCGGAAGATGTGCCCATTGAGGATTTGGATCCTGTGGTTACAAAATCCGATGGAGACCGAACCGCGCAAATTGTTTTCACACCGACCGAAGATAATTTGCAAGTTGCAGATGACGAAGGTGCAGTCGATAATACCTACGGATTTTATCTTGCTGTCATATTAAAAAAGGCTGGCAACGAAAAGAGGGTCACGTTCTATCCGTATCAGGGCAATAAAGATAAATTCTATACGGTCAACGTTGAAGCAGGCAAAACACTTCCTCAGCCTACCGTAGCGGAAATCGAATCAAAAGCAAAACTCCAGGACGGCTATTTTGACGCCATGGAGGTGGAAGGATGGTATACGGACGAAACGCTGAGAAGCAAATATGATTTTAAATCGCCAGTTTCGCAGGATCTGTCTTTGTATGCAAAAATGCAGCTCAAAAAGGATGCAAGAGTACCCGTCGAGTATAGAGTTTCAATCAAGGCGAAGCCGAATGATCCGTCGACATACGATAAATCTGCTTATTATAATCCGACGGATAATAGTATTTCTTTCACGAAACCGGGCTTAACCATAAACGTTGGAACCCCAGTGACAGGTCTTCCGATTGGCGAGACTATTACCAGTGACGATTTGGGTCTTCCCAAATCCGGTCTGAAAATTACAGGCTGGGTGCTGGCGGATACGACAACCGGCAAAACGACGCCGTATGAGGAAGGAAAAACCGCGATTACTGCGGAGCAGGCGTTAAAACTTTTGAAGGATAACAAAGTTGTCACATTCTGGGCTGCCTATACGGGAAAAGCTGTTGTTTCCTTCAACAAAAATGGGAATGGAATTGCTGCGCCAGCTGATATGGAGTGTCCCTTCGTATGGAACGGAAACAACGGGACGGTTCCAACGCTGACAGAACCCCAGCGCAAAACGCTTACCGAGTGGGAAGCGGCGCAGGAGGCAAGTACAAACTACTTCTTCCGCGGCTGGTATACCAATGCACAATGCACCGGCAATGCATGGGTTTTTGGACTCGATGAAGGTGAAATTGTGAACGGCTTCTGGAACGACACCACACTCTACGCGAAGTGGGTTGAAAAGAAGACGGTTACATTTGACACAAACGGCAAACCGACGGACTGGGAAGAAGAAGGTAAGAAGACCATGACCGTCGGTGCAGGCGATAAGCTGACAGCGCCAACAGCACCTGAGGCAGTAGATAAGAGCGTATTTCTTGGATGGTATAAGGATCCCGCTTGCACAGATGGACAGCAATGGAATTTCGATACGAATACGATTGCTGCGGATACCACGCTCTACGCAAAGTGGAGTACGGAAACGCGAAGAATCACCATGAAGTTCCGCAAATTAGACCCGGACGACATGACAGATGCAACATGGACCGATGTCGAAACATATAGCAGTGTTCCGGTCGTGGCGAATTATACCTTTGGAAGAGGCAATGCGGTTCCGGCAACGCCTGCTGATAACAGCGGCACGAAGAACCTCCGCACGCTGAGGTATGCCAATACGTGGACCTTTGTCGGAAAGAACAACCAGACGTATACACTGACCGACAGTACTATTCTGGCAGATTGCATCGACGATGCCGTTACAGAGTTGGTCGTCACCGCAAAAGCCACGCCGTATATCACGGTAACCTTTGATGCGCAAGGCGGACGATTTGAGAACGGAAGCGACAAATACACGACTGCGCTTTTGGACGCATCGTCTGGCGCAAAGACAGCCGCGCCCACAAAAGCCCCGACAAAGGACGGTTTCCGTTTCGACGGCTGGTATAAGGATACGGCAAAAACGGACGAATTTAGTCCGGAAACGGACACGTTCAGACAGAACACGACGATTTATGCCAAGTGGAACGAGATCCCTTCGCACGAAATCACGTTCGAGGTGACCGACAAGCAGAGTAAGACGCAGATCACGGATGCCCAAATCACTGTGAAAAACGGCAATGGCGAACCGCAAGAACCGAATGCCAGCGGCGTGTATACGCTGAAAGAAGGCGCATACGACGTTACGGTTCGTGCGAATGGGTATAAGACTGCAAGCAGCAAGCTCGACGTTACGGCAGAAACCAAAAAGGTATCTGTTGAGCTGGAAGCGTTTGTTGCTGTGAAAGACATCGCCCTTTCGCTCAGCCAGGTGATGAAGACCAAAGAATACGCGCTTTCCGACTATCTGACAATCACGCCAGAAACGGCAACGAGAAAAGATGTCACCTGGTCGGCAGCCGAAACGCTTCCTGCGGGTGTGACGCTGGCAGATGGAAAACTGACAGTTACGGCTGACGCGCAGGAGCGCGCGGTAGTCAAACTGACTGCAACGATTACGAACGGCGCGCTCGCTGACGACGGCAAAACAGAAACCAACTACTCCAAAGCGTTCACGCTGACTGTCACAAAATACCTTGCGACCATCACGTTTGCACACGGCAGCGGCGATCACCCGGATATCACGCTTCCAGCAAAAAAGACCGTGAACGAGGATACAACACTGGCTGCTCCAGCTGACCCCACGGATGATAACTGGACATTCAAGGGCTGGTTTAAAGACGAGGGCTGCACACAGGCGTGGCAGTCGACAGATAAGTTTGCTGCCGATGCGACGCTGTACGCCAAGTGGGAGCAGAAAGCGATCAAAGTCACCATCACCTTTACCGGCGGCGACGGCGCGAAAAAGAATACCGGCGTTGAGAATCTTCTCACACTGGATTCCGGTACGACGATCAATCTTCCCGCCTGCATGTTCACAAAGGAAGGATACATCTTCTCTGCGTGGCAGGAATCTGGCGAAAGCGGCAGCACTGTTGCGGATACCTCTTATAAAGTTCCGCGCAAAAATGTCACATTTACCGCAAAATGGACGCAGATCGAAAACGACACCAGCGTTGCGCTGATCAAGCAGTCGATTCTTGGAATTACGGAAGAAAACGCGGCGAAGTACCAGCCGCAGCTGCTTGCCGCGCGTGATGCCGCGCATACGAACGCTGACGCTGGGAAGGACGCAGATCTCCGAAGCACCCTTGAAACACGCTTCCGCGCTTCTGGCATTGCAAATCCCACGATCAACGGCAATGCAGCTACTGGTGCATCGCAGAGCGGCGCGATCCTGTCCTCCGATGGTCAGGCAGTTACGCTGACAATTGACAAGGGCACTGCGGCAGCACTGCCTTCCGCTTACCAGAGCGAGGAATATAAGTCCGCGTGGAGAAACATTACCATGAAGAGCGGCACGGCTGCGCTGACAGAGCCGCTGATCCCGGTGCTGGTTACAATTCCAATTCCGGATGAGCTCAGCGGAATGGCAGCAGACACCATTCGTGTTCTGGTGCATGGCGGCGGCACAGAGCCGACGGTCGGGCAGCCAACGGTGGAAGATGGGAAGCTGACCTTCTCGGTTGAAACGCTTGGACAGTACGCATTTGTTGGAAAGGCAATCTCCGACGCGGCGGATACCCGTGTCACGGCGCTCGTCATGAAGTATAATGACACGCCGATGGGAAATGTCAAGCAGGATGCGAGCGGCAATTTTACGGTCACGTTCCCGATGTCGATGAACCAGAGCGCGATCGACGGTCTCTCCTTCGGTACAAACTGGAAGACCTATCTGACCGTTGCGCCGCAGGCAAAGGTCGCGACAACAGAAAACCCGGAAGGCTGGGACGCAAAGTACTGGGCAGAAACAGGCGTTGCGCTACAATTTGACCTCAGCGGCTCCTCCGCATCGGATACTGTCACGCTGACTGCCATCGCGCAAAACGGTACTAAACGCACCTTTACGATCACTGCAAAGAAGATCACGGACGCTGACCGGAACTACAAAATCGCCGTTTCCAACATCAACGGCGGCACGGTCACAGCCACCCCGAGTCCTGCCGCAGCTGGAGAAGAGGTCAAGCTGACCGTTACGCCGAACGACGGCAAGAAGCTGGTCGCGGGCTCGCTCAGCTACTGCCTGCAATCCGCCGGGGCAAAGTCCGTGCCCATCGACGAAAGCACGCTGACGTTCATCATGCCCGTGGGCGATATCAACATCAACGCGCAGTTCGAAGACGACGCCAGCGCGCCGATCAAGAACCCGCCGCAGATTACCGCGTTCATGATCAACGGCGTCTCGGCAGTGATTAACAGCGACACAAAGGCAATCACGATCATCCTGCCCTACGGCACGGATCTGAAGCATGTTGCGCCGACCATCGTGACGGCGAATGCTTCCAAGGTAGAGCCTTCTTCTGCCCAGCGTGTGGACCTGTCCACGCCGAAAGCCTACAGGGTCTATGCCTCCAACGGCGCGTATGTGACCTACACCGTCACCGCGTACACCGAGGAGCCGTCGCCCACACAGTCGCTCTGGGAGAAGCTGCAAAACCAGATCAACAGCAACCCCAACTGGTGGGAGCTGGCGGAATACCAGAAAAAGACCGGCTATTACAAATAACCGGCACACAAAAGCTCCCGGCTGAGTTCTCTCAGCCGGGAGCCATACAGACGCAATAGGAACAGGCAGCCGACAGGCACACACGGCTGGCTGGCTGCCCCGCAACGGTATGAGAAATGATGATTTCCCACCCGCGATCATTGTGCCTGATATTCTGCCCCGCAGAGGCTCAAGCCTCTGCGGGTTTTTTCGTAGTCGAAAGAGCGCAGATTTTACAGAATTCCACGGAAAACTGTAAAATCTGCGCATTTTCCATTTTAAGCGAGTCCACCAGTCAAAAGGCGTCAATTTCCCATAAACAGGAAAATTCAAGACCGCCTAAATACAGACAGAACCTGCGCTGGGCAGTCATTCTGCCACCTGCCCGCGCCCCTCCGTTTCTGACATTTGCTTATCCCCGCAAATGAAATTCAGAAATGGAGGAATGTATCTTGAAAACGAGGTACTTCAGAAGAAAGCAAAACAGCGACGCCGTAGAATGGATCGAGATGAGCGGCGCGGAATATCTGGACTTCGTCCGTGATCCCGAGAACAAAGACAGGTCTTTTTTGAATATGAAAAACGTCGTTCTGGAATGCTCGAAGGAGGAATATCTGCAAAGCCGAACCGAGAAGCGGCGCAGCGACTATCTTGCAGAAAGCAAAAAGGGGTGGACGATCATCTCCCTTTTTGCACAGGCAGACAAAGAGTCTACCGGCGAGGAAGTCATTCCGGACCCGGATGCCGATGTGGAAGAAAACATCCTACATACCCTTGCCGTGCAGCGCGTTCGTGAAGTAGTAGATGCACTTCCGGAGGAAGACGCGGCGCTGCTTCGTGCGTTATATCTGCAAACGCCGCCGCTGACCC
>DPCD01000110.1:0-451 GCA_003516765.1 Clostridiales bacterium
CGCCTCTTTTTTGCGGGGAATTTTCTGAATCAGCCCGATGATCTGACCGGAAAGAATCACGGTCAGGAGCGAAAAGCCGATACGCCGCGCAGGGATATAGGTCAAAGACAGCAGCAGCACAAGAAGGTCCGAAAGAAGGTACACCCGCTCCACGCCCCAGCCGGTCACATGTGACACGCTCATTGCCAGCGCGTCGTCTCCGCCCGGCGCGCCGCCCGCACGGACACATACGCCCGCGCCTGTGCCGACAAGGACCGCGCCGACCAGCGCGGCAAGCAGCGGATGGTTTGCAATTTCCGGGAACAGCGGCGGGAACTGCTCATAGAGCTTGTAGCTCAGAGAAAAGCTCGCCGTAGAGATAAAAGAGTACGCAAGAAAGCGCCTGCCGAGCAGCTTCCAGCCCATCGCATAACACAAAACATTTAAGATAGCGCCGGAGACGGCAGGGGAG
>DPCD01000110.1:589-3326 GCA_003516765.1 Clostridiales bacterium
CGACGGCAGGGGAGATGGAAAACCAGTGGTCCAGCAGCAGCGTCAGCCCCAGAACGCCGCCCTCCGTCACGCCCGAGAGGGTATGCACGTTATATAGCCCGAAGGCGAGAAAGGCGCTTCCGAAGATCGAGACGAGCGTGTCGGTCCAATTCAGGTGCAGAGAGCGGAAAAACTGTTTCACAAAAATACCTCTTTTCAAATGCTTCGTGTTATTATAAAATAGTATAAACCATACAGTTACTGTACAGTCAAGGGGGATTTTATGACGGCGGAAAAGGGGCGGCTTTTTAGCATCGGACAGTTTGCCGCGCTGCATGGCGTCAACAAGAAGACGCTGATGTGGTATGATGAAATCGGGCTGTTTTGCCCGGCGGTCGTGAAGGAAAACGGCTACCGGTACTATACATATTTCCAGAGCGCAACGCTGGAGGCAATTTTGCTGCTGCGCGAGCTGGATGTGCCGGTTGCGCGCATCCGAAGCTTTCTGGACGATCGGTCTGCGCAATCGCTGGAAGCGCTCTGGGACGAGCAGCTGGACGCAGTGAACCGGAAGCTTGCGCGCCTGAAGGAACTCCGCCGGACCATGCAGGCGCAGGCGAACGAAACAAAGGCGCTGCTGGAGCTCGACACAGGCAGCATAGAGATCGTCACATGCCCGCCGGAGCGGCTGATGCTGCTGCCGACCACGCGCGAGGCAGGCTGGGAGCAGGACATTCGGACGCTGGTTTCCGCGCTCCACAGCCGAAAGCTCGGAAACCTCTACAGCGCGGGCTACGGCGCGATGCTGCCCGTTCAGAGCCTTTTGGATGGAGACTATCAGGACTACCGGTATGTCTTCCTGCGCTTTCCGGCATCCGGCGGGAAACGCGGCGAACACGAAAAACCGGGCGGCAGATATCTGCGCGCGTATTACCGGGGAAATGTCAACCGCGTATCCGAGCGCTATCCGGCGCTGCTTGCGTTCGCGCGCGGGCGGGGGCTTTCTTTTACGGGCTATGCCTACGAGACAGTGCTGCACGAGATGGCAGCGGCAACTTCCGATGCGTGCATCACGCGTATCGAGCTTGCGCTGACCGGCGAGACCGGTTGCCAGAGCGGCAGAAGTATGGTAAAATAGCTGCAAGACACGCAGGGGAGGGCGAGACAATGGAGCAGCCGGGCTATGAAAAACGCGGCTATCTGCACGAGGATTTTCATCTGTTCCACCTGTGCGACGCAATGCGCGAGCCGGTCGACTGGCACTACCATACGTTTCACAAGCTTTGCGTGTATCTGGGCGGCGATGCCATCCGCTACGGCATCGAGGGCAGAAGCTACGCACTCGAGCCGGGAGACCTGATTCTTGTGCCGCAGGGCTGCGTCCATCGCCCCGAGGTCGAACCGGGCGCGGCGTATGAGCGGATGCTTTTATATCTCTCACCGGAGTTTCTGCGCCGCAGCAGCACGGAGGAAGCGCCGCTGGAGACCTGCTTTCTGCAGGCGGCAGAGGATTTCCGCTTCGTTGTGCGCACAGGCGCGCGCAATGCCTCGCTGCTCGAACCGCTGCGCGCGCTGGAGCGGGCAAAACAAAGCCCCGGCTTCGGGCAGCAGATGCTGGAGCAGGCGCTTTTGTATCAGCTGCTCATTGCGCTCACGCGCGGCATGCAGGAGCAGGCGCTGCCGTTTGCCAGCGCAAGCGCAGTCGATGAGAAAATTGCTGCCATTTTGCAGTATCTGGCGAGCCACCTGACTGAGAAGATATCCATCGACGATCTGGCGGCGCGGTTTTATATCAGCAAGTATCACATGATGCGCCGCTTCCGCGCCCAGACCGGCTACACGATTCATGCCTATCTTGTCGGCAAGCGTCTGATGCTCGCGCGCGAGAAGATTTCCGCCGGTGTGCCTGTCATGGAGGCGGCGTGCCAGTGCGGCTTCGGCGATTACTCCTCGTTTTCCAGAGCCTACCGCCGCGAGTTCGGTCAAGCCCCCAGCAGCGCCCGCTGAGCGGCAGAAAAAAGAAACGCGGAGAAAAATCGGAAAAGCACTTGACAGATCGAGGTTTGTATGTTACTATTTTTAGGCTGATTATGTCAGTGCGCCTGCGGGTGTAGCACAACGGTCAGGGCACCAGCCTTCCAAGCTGGGGATGCGGGTTCGATTCCCGTCACCCGCTCCACTCTATACGCCAGTAGCTCAGCTGGATAGAGCAACTGCCTTCTAAGCAGTAGGTCGGGGGTTCGAGTCCCTCCTGGCGTGCCAAAGCGGAGCTTGCTGCCGCGAAGAAAAATGAATATGGTGGGTGTAGCGTAGTTGGTTAACGCGTCAGATTGTGGCTCTGAAGACCGAGGGTTCGAGTCCCTTCACTCACCCCATTTTTTCTTTTTATAGGCAAGGTTCGCTGCGCCACCAACATTGGGGTGTGGTGAAGCGGTAACACAGCGGACTTTGACTCCGTCATTCGTAGGTTCGAATCCTGCCACCCCAGCCATCCGACCCGCTAGCTCAGTCGGCAGAGCACCTGCCTTTTAAGCAGGGTGTCCGGAGTTCGAATCTCCGGCGGGTCACCAAGTCATCCGAACACTTTGGATCAACGGGCGAAAAGCCCAGTGATTTCAAGGTGTTCGGGATTTTTTACGGTCGAAAATTTTCAAAGTATTCGATGGCTCAATGGAAACGGCGCAGAGGTTCGAACAGGGTTTGAACCTCTGCTTTTCCATATTCAAGCGGAATTCCAGTGACAGCGCCCTTTTTCAGA
>DPCD01000136.1:0-4352 GCA_003516765.1 Clostridiales bacterium
TCGTCGGCTCGTCGAGAATCAAGACTTTCGGCTGCAAAACCATCACAGACGCAAGATTTAAGAGCTGCTTTTGCCCTCCGGACAAATCCTTGACCTGCCTATAGAACCAAGTTTGGATGCCGAAGAAACTTGCCATTTCGGCAACGCGGCGGCGGATGGTCGGCGTGTCATAGCCGAGAGATTCCAAGCCAAACGCCAGCTCATGCCAGACCTTGTCTGTAACGATCTGATTTTCCGTGCTTTGCCGAACAACACCTATTTTTTCTGCCTGTTCGCGCTGGTCAAGGGAATCAAGATTTCTGCCCTCAAACAGAATTTCTCCGGAACGTCTGCCGTGTGGCGCGAGAACGGTTTTGAGCTGCCGCAGCAGCGTACTTTTGCCGCACCCGGAGGGGCCGCAGAGCACCAGAAACTCCCCCGGTCGGACAGACAGTGTGAGGTCAGAGATTGCCTGTTTTTCCTGCTCCGGGTATGCAAAACTCAGATGGTTGATTGTAAAGAGTTCCACTGTCTGTCCTCCTTCCGATCAAGAATCACCGGCGTCAGCACCAGTGCGAGATAAACACACATGAAGCTCACGGTCATGGGGGTAAGCACAACGCTTTTCACGGTCGGATAGTAGCGGAAATACGTGCCGCCTGCCATCCAGCCGGAAACGAGATACGTGCCGCAGAAGATCAGCCACGCAAGCGCGGCTTTATCACGCTCATCGAAACGATAGATTGAAAACGCCGTGCGTCCCGGCAGACCGTAGCCGCGCGATCGCATGGAATCCGCTGTTTCAATCGCGTTCTCAAGTGACCACGTTACCATGATGGAGAAAATCTTGATTGCGTTAGAAACCCTACGAATCACGCTGCCGGTTTTTGTGTCGCGCCCGATGCAGCTCTGTGCTTCGGCAACAACGTCCATCTGCGATTTGAATTTTGGGATGAAGCGCAAGGCCATAGACAGCACCAATGACAGTGCGGGGATCATGCGTCCAAAGAGATAGACAAACTTGTCCGAAGACATGATTTCGTTGTAGCTGGAAAACCAGAGTACGACGCTTGCCAGCATGACGGCCGCAGCCACGCCGTAAAACATGGATTCCATTGTCAGCGGGTTACCGGAGGGCAGATAGGTCAAAATCGTCGCGCCCTCGTGGTTAAAGGCCGGATTGACAAGCGCGGCAAGCGCCGCCATGGGCAGAAGTCCCATGACGGCAAACCGCACCGCTTTCCGGCCTTTCAGGTAAATATCGTAGGTCAGCGCGCCGATCAGCGAAATCAGCAGATAGACCGGGTGCATTAAGCACATGGATAGCAAGAGAACCAGCGCGTAGTATAAAAAATTGATGATCGGATGATAACCCGAAAAAGCGTCTTTGTTCTTCATCAGCCGCCCACCGCAGAGCCGCCGCCCACGTCGCTGCCGAGGTCACAGGTGTATTTCCATTCCACAACATCGCCGTTTTGCAGCTGATACCGGCTGCATCCGTAGTTCGGGAACCAGCCGTTGACGGAATACATCCAACCGGAGTGTTCGCCTACATCAAACTCATACAGATTGTTGATACCCTCAACGTAGGCACTGTGATAGGCAGGGGTATAAGAATGCTCCATATGAATCCCTTGTTCTTTCAACGTCCGCTGCAAAACATTGAATACGCTTTCACCCGCATAGAATGTGACGGTCATAGGCTCCAGAATCCAGCCATCTTCCGGAACCAGTTCCCGTTTTTCTGGGTCGCACAGCGCCATGTTATCCAGAATTGTGGCGCAGGAGACAGAGAGCGTACAGGTCCACTCTTCATCGCCAATTTCTACGTCCTCCGGCTCTATGGGCGCGGGCTTTCCCTCCGGGACGGGGTCGGTGAGATACTCGTCCTTACCCGTGCCGGTATCGATCATCATGCCGTTGACCTCTTCATACACGCCGGTCGCGCCAGCGCCCATTTCCTCCGGGGTCATAAACTCCGAACGGTCAATGTCCACTTCTTCGGCTTTGTCCGTCGTTTGTTCGTTGGAGGGCGCAGGCGCGTCCTCTGCGGTGGTTTCTGCACTCTCCGGAGTAGCTGCATCATTTGATTCTTCGGGTGTCTCAGCGTCCTGAGTGAGCTGCGCCGGGGCAGAAACGGTTGCTTGTTCGGTCGGGTCCTTCTGTTCCGGGATATTCCGGTCGCCAAAGACGAACGCTGCGGCAAGCACCAGCACAATTAGAACCGGCGCAATGATTTTCCATTTGTTTTTTTGCCAAAATGTCATATCAGATCAACTCCGCAGCTGTCAGCATATTGTAAAGCATCTGCGCGATCTCGCAGCGCAGGATGGCTTTCGTCGGCTCAATTTTTAATGCACTCTGGTCAAGAATGTTCGTGTAATAGCAGAACGCGAGGGATTCCTTTGCCCAGCTTGCTACGCTTCTGTAATCGCCAAACTGCGCAAGCACATCCTTCGTCGCGCCTGCATCCATCTCGGTATCCAGACCGCAGAGCTTTGCCGCGCGTGCGACCATTGCCGCAGCTTCTTGCCGGGTGATGGTGCCGTCGGGATTAAACTTGCCGCTGCCAACGCCGTTGACAATGCCGCTGCTGTTTGCTGCGCCGATGTAACCGGCATACCATTTGCTGCTGGGAACGTCAGAAAATACTTTCGTGTCCTTGGCAGTCAGACCGAGGGCGCGGGTAACGATGGCGGCAAATTCGGCGCGTGTCATGGTCTTGTTGGGCATAAATGTACCTTGCCCCATGCCGTTGATGATGCCGCGGGAGGCAAGCGCTTCAATGGAGGTCTGGTTGGCGTGGTTTTTGACGTCCGAGAACGTTGTGCCGGGTGCGGTCACACCGGGAACGCTCACGGATGCGTCGGCGCTGCCTTTATTGACGTTCGCGATGGGCTTCGAGGTGTTCTTCGTCACGTCGCCCATGCGATACAAGGAGTTTTTACCGTTTTCCGCGCGGTCGATGGCGACCAAGGCATAAAAACCCTGTTCGGCAGACATCTGGTTATTGCCGTCCGAACCGTCAAGGACGTGATAGAAGCCGCCGTTCGACTGCCGGAAGGACAGGAGGTTTTCTGTCAGCGTGTGGCCGTTTTTCACAAAGCGGGAATCGTCAAGGCTGATTCCCAGCTCGCACAGGGCAACGATGACCTGCGCGACGGATTCTACGTTCATTGTTCCCCATGACGCAAAGCCACCCTTGCTGTCCTGCACTTTGGAAAGGTAGGTCAGTGCCTTGTCTGTCGCGGTCTTGACGGCCTTCTGGTCCTGATATTTTGCAAGCGCCTGCAATGCCATTGCGGAAATGTCCACATCGGAATCGCCAGTGCCGGTCAAACTCCAACCGCCGTCCTTCATCTGATTCTTGATGATCTCATCGATGTAAAGCTGGCGCGTGGCCTGCGTTTTTGCAGAGGTGTTTTTCGGAATGTCGTAGTTCCCGGAGTCAAGGGCAATGAGCGCCCAGATGGGGCCGTTCAAGCCCTGCCAGATGGTCTTGTCGAAGTCGCCCAGCGGCATTAAAAGGTTGTAGCCCGCGACGTTCGACGGGTCACGCCCGATAGCCGTCAGCGCGAGGACGACGCGGGAATATTCGGTATATTTTCTTTCATGCAGCACGCCAGAGCAGTTTTTCACATACTTTTCAACGCGCGTGTAATATTCGTCGTAATAGTCTGCGGGAACGGAATACCCGGAACGGGCAAGACCAATAACTGCCCATTCGCCGCCGATGGAGCCGACTTCCGGAGACTTCACGGACGAGAGCATAAAAGCGGCGCTTGACTGCACCTCACTCTGGACGCTGGACGCTGCAAATGTGGGAACAGCCAGCGAGAACAGGACGGAAAACGCCAGAATCAGCGCTGCAAATTTACGAATTTGCTTCATATTTTAATCCCCCTATAATGCGGCAAGCAGGGCTGCCCCCAAAAGGGGGCAGTCCTGTGCTGTAAAGTGATTATTTTGTGGTCTTAGCTACGTTTTCCGCGAACCGATGGAGAATCGCGGCGACCTGGGCTCTGCTGGCGTTGCCAGTCGGCATGAGTTTGCCGTTCGAGCCGTTGACCAGCTTTTCGGCAACGGACCATTGCAGAGACGCTACGGCATAACCGGAGACGCTTGTATGGTCGGAGAAGCTGTTCAAGCTGGAGCTTGCGGCGGTATTGTACTTCTTGTACTGCGCATAGCGGTACAAGATTGCTGCCATCTGCTCACGGGTGACATTTACGTTCGGGCTGAATGTGGATGTCGAAATGCCGTTGACAATGCCATTGTCGGCTGCCCACGTCACAGCGTCCTCATAATATCCATTGTACTGGACATCCGAGAAGCCGCTGCGTCCATTGACTGCGGGCTGACCTTCGAGACGG
>DPCD01000136.1:4473-13662 GCA_003516765.1 Clostridiales bacterium
GGGCTGACCTTCGAGACGGTACAGGACCGTGACGAGCATCGCGCGGGTCATGCTGGTATTCGGGCTGAATGTCGTATCGCTTGTACCGGAGAACAGCCCGTTCTCATAAGCGAATACAACGTCATCATAGAACCAGTCGCTTTCACGCACATCCGTGAACGGAAGTGTGCCATTGGTAAACTCAATCTCAATGCGTGTCGAGACAGTCAACTTGTCCACGGTGTAGGTTGTAACCGCACCGACGGACTTGCCGTCCACCTTGACGTCCTTCACACGATAGCCCTTGTCTGGTTTGAATGTGAACGTGACCGATTTGCCGAGATGCGAAAGCGTAAGCTTCGGCTCGACTGTACCGTTCTTTCCGACCGTCAGAATCTTACCCAGCAATTCATCGACATACTGTTCCGGTGTAATGTCTCTTGCGCGGAGCCAGCTATTGTAGTAGCTGCCGTCGCCAAGAGACGGATACTGAGAATCGTTGAACCAGTCGGCAACTTCGCAGCTATAGTCATTGACATAGTGCCAAATGACTACATCGCCGTCGTTCAGTGTCCAATTCTTCAAGCCCTGATTCGGGTGCTTACCGTTGACGGTATACATCCAGCCAGATTTCTTGCCGTTGGTGAACTCGCTCAAGGCATATCCACCAAGACAAGACGGTGCGTAAATCGTGCTGACATAGTTGCTTTCCGCACCGATGTAGCGCAAGCCTGCATCGCTCATGGCTTCGGTAAAGAGGTCATAGACGGTTGCGTTCTCTTGCAGCGCATACGTCGTCGTGGGAACCCACGTGACGTATTCGGGCAGATAGCTGTCCTTTGTCAGGTCAACATCCTGCGTTGCTTCGAGCGCACCGATGAGTCGGAACGTAACTTCAATATCGCCGGGCTTGACAGCATCCAGATCAGACTTTGCCTTCTGGAAAATATCTTCAACCCGTTCGCAGGAAACTGCGGCGTTCATTTCCTTTTGCGCGGTCTGAAGGATGCTCTGGAGCTTCTTCTTCGCGGCATTACCATACTTTTTGGTCTTGTCGTTCAGAAGCTCGTCATAGTACGCCTTGAGTTCCTTGTAACGTTCGGTCTGTCTTTCGCTGAGAATTGCCTTGTAAACATCCTCGGCAGCTGTCAGGGTGTTGTAGTTCGTGACCTTTGCCCGGTCGGCGGTGGAGAGCTTATTGTAGGCATTGCGTGCTTCTGCAATGGCGTCATAGCTGTATTCATTGACCTCACCGATGCTATCGATCATGTCAATGACTTCCTGTGCGCTTGCGTCTTCACGCTTGACTACATCCGTCATATCATAGAGAGAATTTTTGTTCTTGACATAACGGTCATACGCAACGAGTGCGTAGGTGCCCTGTTCAGCCGACATCTGGTTATTGGCATTGCCGCTGCCATCTATGAGATGCCAGAAGCTGCCGTCCGCCTGTTCGTAGGTCAGGAGGTTTTCCAGTACAGAATGACCGTTTTTCACGAAACGGGAATCTGTGTTGGCATCCAGCCCAAGTGCGCTGAGTGCGACAACAACCTGCGCCGCAGACTCGCAATTCCGATAACCCATAGACGAGAAGCCGCCATCATCGTTCTGCATACCGGACAGAAGTTTGAGCGCTGTGCTGATCGCAGATTTGACAGTCGGATGCTCGTCGTCATTGTACGGTGCGAGTGCCTGAATTGCCATTGCGGTCATATCAGCGTCTGCGCCACCTTCACCATAGGTCCAGCCGCCGTCATCGGTGCGATCAGCAAGGATTGCTTCAATCAGTTGCTCACGTTTGGTGTACTCGTAGTTTCCGCTGTCTACCGCAATGAGCGCCCAGATCGGACCATTGCTGCCCTGCTTTTTAACATATGTCAAATCGTTCAGCGCGGTCAGAAGGTTACGACCGCCTACGCTGGTAGGATCTTCGCCAATGGCAGTCAGCGCAAGGATGATACGGGAGTTCTCTGTCGATTTGTCAGAATTGAGCTGTCCCTTGGAATTGATGGTTTCTTTCACATGGGCTACAACCCGGTCATAATAGCTGTCGTAGTAGCTGTTCGTGACGCTTGCGTTGCCGCGAGCCAAACCAAGAACCGCCCATTCACCGCTCACAGAACCAACCTGCGGTGTGGGAACTGTCTTCTTGATGTTGGCAAGCGCCTTTTTCAGATACTCGCTGTAGCCGGTGTCCTCACCAGAGCCGCCCTGTTCCAGCTTTTCAAGTGCGGCAAGCGCCTTGGTCAGCTTTGTTGCATCAACGCCGGTTTTGTCGGGCAGCGCGTCATACGCTGTCTTTGCAGCGTTGATCTGCTTCTTGTCGGCAAGGGTAACGGCGGATTCTTCGGGCAGATTATCGATCAGTTGTATCACATAGTTGCGCTCCATTTGAAGCATCCGTGTGTAGCACTGGTCGATAACGGAAATTGTTTCCGAAGTAAGATACTGCTCCTGATCCGCAGTCAGCGCATTGAGCGCTGCCTTTGCGGCATAAACAGTCTCTTTATCTCGGAGCGTCAGATTGTCAGGGTCGGGGAGTTTGTTTGCGGCGGTCGTAACGGCATCCGCTGCGGTCATATCCTTGATAATCTTGTCGCACGCGACCAGCTTGTTATACTGTGCCGTATGTTCTGCCTTAAACGTTGTCTGGTCTGCGTCGCTCATGGCGTTGAACAAGCTCATAGCCATGCGGACGTTTCTGGCATCATCCAGTGTCAGACGGTTTTCAGCGGGAAGATTATCAATGATTTCGGCAAGCTCTTTTGCATCGCCACTCTTGACAACCTGAATGGTGTACTTTGTGGCGGTGCCGCCGTTATTCATGCTGCCCCATGCGCGTTCGCCAACACCGACGTAGATCACGTCGCCAGAGGACACAGACAGCATATCGCCGCTCATGTAGCGGCTGTTCTCATCCTTATAGGAATTGAGATACATCCGCGCCTGATAGTTTTTGTTTGCGGCGGTAAAGCGGACAGTCACGCCGGTTGCTTCATACGGAATCGTCAGCACATAGTTGGTTGTCGAACCGGAGAACTCCGGAGACAGCTCCGCACCGGAAACGATCAGGCTTTGCAGCGAGGTATCGGTGCCGCTCCATGTGCCGCCGATGTCCGCGCCGAGCTTCGTGGTGTACATGAGATGGATTTCGTCGCCGTCTGCCAGTCTGCCGTTTGTGTAACGGAAGTCGGAGAAGCTGGCGTTGACGAACCAATCATTCTTTGTACCCATCCAGCCGGAGTTGGGACCGCCGGTGAACTCTGCGAGCGTGTAACCGTCTTTCTCGATCGATGCAAGATACGTTGTACCGTAGTCATAACCGCCACGGTTCCAGGTATAGCCTGCACCTTCGAGCGCCTTGAGGGCAACGGTCATCATGCTGTCGCAGTCGGTCAGATCGTAATACCCGTCAACGATGGGGTTCTTCCAGCTGTCGGGCAGAGATTCGTCCAGATACGTCGTGTTTTCGACGATGACGTGGACGCGACCAACTGTCTTTGCATCAGGATACAGCTCCTTGAAATGCTCACCAACCTTACCGGATTCGGAAGACTGCCCGATTGTCGGCACCTTCTCCATCGCGGAGACGGCTTTCTTTCTGGCGGCAATGACATCGGCTTCGGACGCTGCGCTTTCGATTTCTTTCAAACCGTTAGCCAGCGCTGCGTCAAGTTCGTCTCGATGTTCCTCATCATACTTGTTTGCGGCAACAAGAGCGTTGTACTTCGCCTTGACGATGTTCGTTGCGGTTTTCCGTGCCGTTTCCAACTTTGCGCTGTCGCTCTCGACCGCGCCCCATGTGATCGTGACGGTCACATCGTTGTAGGGCATTGCAAAGCCGAGATAGGCGTCGGGAATGTCAACGTTGACTACATCAGAGGACTTGCCCTTGTAGGCAGAATCGTCATAGACGCGCTGCGTGCCGCTGATAACGTCGGAACGGCTGATACCCTCGTATGTAATGCTCTTGACTTCATACTCGGTATCACCGATCTTGACAGTCAGGTTGCCCTCCGTGCCATACTCGCCGGGGGTGCTGATTGTGCCTTCCAGCGTCAGAACAATGCTGAGGTCTTTATCGCTGATCGACCATGCGGCGCTGTCCGTCGTATATGTGCCTTTTGCATTGCGTGTCTGGAAATATGCCGCGTAGTCTACACCGGAATAAATCCGAACAGGTGTCAGTGGCTCAGCTTCACTGAACGTGTTAGAGAACAGCATGGTCGAGCCATCGTAGGTGCCAAAGGTGTACGGCGTTACAATATGGATTGCCTTTGTGTGGTCATATTTGCCACCCTCTGCGCGGTCCATCTTGGCAGGATTGCTGCGCAGATCGTCGATCATGGCGTTCAGTGCGGCGGTTGATTCTTCCGAATCGCCAACAACGTTAAGCGTCAGCTTATATGTTTCTGCTTTGGGAAGAGATGCCCCGTTTGCATCCATATAAGTCTTGATCTTATCGTACTTGGCTTTTTCCGTGCCGGTGATCTGCGAACGCTGATAGCTGTTCATGCTGGTATAGCACTGAATCAACGTCGTTGCCGCTTCTTGGACACTTGCGCTGGTGGTGATCTTGTTCACATCGTCCGGGAGCTTATTCAGATTTGTCCGGAACGTCTCAAGCGCTGTTTTATTTGCCTGAATCGTTTCGGTCTGCTTGCTCTGGATGGTGCGGATTGCTGCCTGCTGCGCAAGGTATGCTTCGCCGGTCGAAGCCGACGAATCGTTCAGCGTCGCAACGGCCGCCTTGTAAGCCTTTTCAATGTCGGCCCATGCGTCGTCGCCAAATATCTTCTTCGGATAGGCGTTGTAGACCTTATCCAGTGCTGCTTTCAGCTCGGCGCGCACAGCATCGGGCTGCGTGGCATCTCCGACGGTCAGCTCCAGATACGGAGCTGCGACAGTGCCGGAGTAGAAGAGCGCGGAATCCTCGTCGTTTGCGCGTGCGTCGTAGGCAGTAATAAGATACTTGCCCTCCTGATAGAGCTTGAAGCTCACGGAGCCGCTTGCATCCGACGTGGTTTCAGACAGAATCGGCGTGTCGGGGTAGCTGCCATCCGTGTTCTGCGGGCCATAGGCGGCAATCGTCGCGCCCTCGTAGGCGCTGTAACTGCCGGTATATGTCCAGAGATGCGCGGACGTGCGCTCGACGGTCAATGTTGTCTCTTCGCCAGCCGCGGCGTTTTGCGCGCCGGTTTCCTTAAAGCGCAGGACACTGAGCGCGTCCGTCATGTTTGCCCAGTTCACTTCATCACGATAGATGTAGTTGAACGTGTAGGACGGCCACTCCATATGCGCAAGGTGGATTTCATCGCCGTCTTTCAGCACATAGTTGGTGTCCGCAAAGTATTGATTAACACCGGGCGTTGCACCATAAAGCATTGTGTCATTGACGAACGTGTACCAGATGCTGTAGGCTGTTTTGCTGAGATAGCTGTTGCCCGGCTGGCAGCCGGTCTGTTTCCAGAGGTCGGCAAGTGTGGAGCCAGCGGGCAGCGTTATCGTCTTGATCTGCGGCGTATCTCCGTCCGGGTCTTTCATCAGCTTGACATAAGCGGGCGGAATGTTTGTGACGCGCAAATGCAGGTCATCTGTAAAGGAGAACGTAACTGTAATGTCACCAGAAACAGGCGTCAGACCATATGCCGCAGACAGGAACGCTCTTGTCCGCGAAGCGTACTGCTTGGTATCATCGCTGCTCATGTTCTCGGAAACCTGATAGTTCGCGGCATAGTCTACAGCAGCCTTACGGGCATTTTCAAACGCTGTCCAGCTTTCGTCCGTGTACTTGCCGCCGTTTTCCGTCATGGAATACTTTTTGGCAAGTGCCTGAATGGTACGCAAATTGACCTTGCTTTCCTCAACGGAATCTTTGCTAACAAGACCGCTGTTTTTCAGCGCATCTGCATAATCATCTGCGGTCTGTTTGTTTGCAGCAATGTTTACGTCCTCTTTGGCGGAGCCGTCGGCGTTGAACAGGGAGTCAAGATAGCGCTGCGCCGCGCTTCGCGCGGCTAGGAACGTTTTGACGCTTGGTGAAGTATAGGCGTCAAGGGCTTCGTCGGTGTATCCGTTTGCCCATTGAACTGTCTCATAGAGATATGTTGCGTTCAGCTGAGATGTGGGAATCAGCTTGCTAATAGCAGTCTCCAACTCTGCAACGGCCGCAGTAATCTGATCCTCGGTTGTCGCAGTATCCAGTATGTTCTGCGCTTTGGACCGGGGACCGTTGGCTGCTGTGAACGCTGCCCAGAAGCTCCCGTTTTTGCTTGAGATGGTATCTGATTCCTTACCATTGTAACGGTCATTTGTAAGATAGTAGTTAGAGTTCCCGTCTTTTACGGTCTCCAGCAAATTAGAAAGGGGAGCTTTTTTCGTGTCATCAAGAACGTTTCCGCCACTGTTTACAGTGCTTACCTGTATTAACAGGATGTCAAGCGGCGCCCCTTCAAATTCTTCGTTTGAAAAATAGATTAGATCTGAAATGACATCAGACGAAGCAATGAGCGAAGCATCTGTAATATTGATTAGCCCGTCGCCACTCATTCCCTCTATAACTTCTGCTAAAGCGTCATTTTCAACAGCATTTTCCAATGAAACGCTATCATCTTCGACGGTTCCCCCAAAACATGTTTCAGGGACAAACCAGCCCGATTCAAGTGACACTGTGATTTGAGTTGTCCCAAAAGGCGCTTTAGCATAATAGAGCGTATATGGAGTTTCTGCTTCTACGAAATTAGCTGTACCGATTACTTGAACAGATAATTCCTCTCCAGACGCAAACACTTTGATGTTGGACATATTGTCTGCAAAGACTGGAAGAGAAAACATTCCACATATAATCGCAATGCATAGGAGGAATGACAATACTTTTTTTGTTTTTTGCATAAAAAAAGTGGGCGCGGATACGATTAAGTATCCGCGTCCACACTCCTCCTGTTATCTTGTGATTTTCACCATTGTAATATACGGAGCTTCAGTTCCACTCTGCGTGATAACCTGCACATAATTTGTGCTTCCGCTCGGCGTGCTAAAAGTGATTTCAGTTCCAGATGTTACCTTTTCACCATTGACGTAGATGTTTTCTGCGCCAGATGTAACAGTGACTTTGGTGGTTGCGCTGTATACTTTCTTAGTGACTGTACCCATGTTGGAAGTTGTAACAGTGCTAGTACCAACTTTCACTGTAGGCGTCGTCGTAGCAGCACCGGAACCATCCCCGTTTGCAACATAAAGACCGCAAACTTCGGCAGAAGTTTCGCCAAAGACACCTGCGCTGAACAGAACTGCACTGTAAACGCGGACGTAACGCACAGAGGAAAGCTGAACAGGATTGCCGTTTGCATCAACTGCCCAAGCGAGGTCGAAGCCATCGCCACCGCCAACAGCGGAGGGCGCATCGGCATATGGGTTGTTGACGATGGTGCCATACTGAGAGCCGTTGACACGGACATCCGCATAGCCCCACTGATACACGTCGGTCATTTCAGCCTGAGACGGGGCTGCCGTTGCACCCTCGTTCAGAACAACCATGTCATCTTCAACCGTTGTAACACCGGTGTAGGTAATGACTTCTGCCGAGCCGCTTCTCAGCCAGCTCACGCCGTTCACAGTGTTGTCAATATTCCAGACATTACCGTAGTTTTCGTCTTTGTTGTTAGAATCCTGTGCGTACTCAGGCCACCACGCAGCCGCTGCCGGGGTAGCGGTGCTGTAGGTCTTGGGATAGGTGCTGCCGGTGAGCTGCGGGACACCGGTCCACGTTGCTGCGCCGATTGCTGCATCAACATCGGAAGCATTATCCGAAGACGGAACCTCAAAGTTCGTCGAGACGTAAATGCCAGCCGCGGTGAACGCATCGTTCAGAGAAGTGTTATCAGCAGTCAGGCGGACGTAAGAGATGTTCTGGTTCCACTTGGTGTCGCTCATATAGTGACGGGAGCCAGCCAGTGTGTACCAGTTGACACCATCGTTAGAAACCTGAACACCGGCAGCTTCGGGGTTGCCGACGAAAGCGTTGCCGTAAACGATAAAATCAATGCCGTACTTGTTGTTGGCGTTGTTCTGAATGCGGTTGTTACCCATATCGAACTGGACGTAGCCGCCAGCCATACCGAGGGAAACGCCGGTAGAAACGTAACCGGTCTTGAACTTCACATCGTTGCTGGAAGAGCTAACGTTGGTGTTGTCGGTGTAGAGTGTGCCCCAGCCGAAGCTGTTCCAACGGGCAAACTGACCAACAGGCAGATAGCCGTTGACATCAGCCGGATTGACGCCGGTCGCTGCCGCGGTGTAGTGCGGGCAGGTGACGGTGTAAGTCGTCGTGCCGTTGCTTGCAACGATAACGGTATTGTTCGTTGCGTTGGTAGTGATCGTGTACGGAGCAGCGGTGTCGTCCTCACCGGGCTCGCGGTTCGGGGAAATGGCTGTGCCATTAACCTCTACGGTATAGTCGATCTGCGCCCAGAGGAGGAACTCCTGCGGGATGTAGCTGGAGCCGTCAACGCTTACGACGGTGCCGGTCGTGCCGTTCCAGCTGATGGTAACGGGTTCGCCTTCACTGATGCTAACAGGGTCGTAGTCTTCCGTTGCCGAAACGCCCATGCAAAGCACGGATACGAGCATCGCGGCAATCAGAAGCAGGGAAAGCATTTTCTTGGATGTTTTCATGATCTGTTCTCCTTTTAATTTTTTCTTCCTTTGTACCAGCACAGCCCGGAAGTAAGGCCGCGCTGCCCATGCAACTTACTTGCGCTGCCGCCGCATGAATGGCAGCAGCGTGATTTTTCACAACATGAATCGTTTCTCGCAAGGGATACCGGCACGGATGAGAAACACTCCGCACCGGCGCATATGTCTACGGCTTGCGCCGTTGACCACAAAGGACTTTTCACGCCACAGATACAATACCGCTTCCTATGCTCCTACCCACCGCAATAAGGACCATGTTATCCGCCCGTTGGTGCGCTCGTTTCGCCGCGACACTTCCCCCGGACAGTATGCTCTCTCGCTGTAGCTATTCAGTTGTCGATGCGATTCATCTTATTGAGACGGGCGAAGGCCCGGTAGATTTGTTTTGAGATCCCCCGGTTCCGCGTTCCCAGCTCGGAACCGGGGTTATCAAGCGCGTCAGGGGGTGACGCGCTGGCAGTTTGATCTCAGGGGGATGAGATCAGGTCTATGTGCAAATCCGTTCCCAATTCGGAT
>DPCD01000203.1:0-873 GCA_003516765.1 Clostridiales bacterium
CCGGGGATTGCGCCGCGGACAACGATCATGTTGAGCTCTTCGTCGACCTTGACGATGTCGAGGTTCTCAACCGTGACCTGCTCAACGCCCATCTGACCTGCGCCGTTGTGACCCTTGAAGATCCGGCTCGGAGAAGAGGTGGGACCCATGGAACCAGCCTGACGATGAACCGGACCGCCGCCGTGCGTCATCGGGGTGCGATGACCGCCGCAGCGCTTGACCGGACCTTCGTAGCCGTGACCCTTGCTGATGCCGGTGACGTCGATCTTGTCGCCGACTGCGAAAACGCTTGCCTTGACCTCGTCGCCGACGTTCATCTCAGCAGCCTTTTCAATCTTGAATTCCTTCAGGTGCTTCTTGAAGGCAACATCTGCCTTCTTCAGGTGACCTGCTTCCGGCTTGGACAGCTTGGATTCCTTGACATCCTCAAAGCCCAGCTGAATCGCATTGTAGCCGTCTTTTTCGGTGGTCTTCTTCTGCGTGACAACGCAGGGACCTGCCTCGATGACAGTTACCGGAACGACCTTGCCGCTCTCATCGAAAATCTGGGTCATGCCCACTTTTTTGCCGATGATCGCTTTCTGCATTTTCATGTGATTTCCTCCTAATTTAAGGTTATTGGTTGAAGAACTTGCGCATTGGGACGCATTGGTTCGTCAACATGACCCGTCCGTCCTCTATTCGACGAACCGTGGCGGGCTGCCGTAATTCTTTATAAGGTAATTACAGCTTTATCTCAATCTCAACGCCAGCGGGAAGGTCGAGGCTCATCAGAGCTTCCACGGTCTTCTGATTGGGGTTGAGAATATCGATCAGTCTCTTGTGGGTTCTGCGCTCGAACTGCTCACGGGAATCCTTGTACTTGTGAACAGC
>DPCD01000203.1:1228-8726 GCA_003516765.1 Clostridiales bacterium
GTTGTGTTTCCTCCTTGAATCACGTACTCAGTTGTTTCTGTAAGCCGCTGGGTACGGTCGAAAATCGCTGTACGCTAAGCCGTGCGTATCATTCCGCACCATGAAAAAAGACCGACGTTTGCCGGCCTTGCTCCACTGCGGCGATATACGCCGTAACAGGATTCTCAGCCGCCCGATGACCGGACATACTCCGCAGAAGTTACCGCCTTAAGGCGCAATCTCCTGCATCATCGCAAGTGACACGCGCGGTTGCGTTGAGACCGTTTCCTACGCGTGCTTATATATGATATAATAAAACCCCCTTGGTGTCAAGGGGGTTTTCCAATATTTTTGATGAATTTCCGCTGGATTTTCCGGCATTCCGCCCGTGGTTTCTGCGCAATCTGACGAAATCAGTAGGCGACGCCCCAGTAGATCATTTTCTTTGCCGGCTTGCCGCAGATTGGGCAGACATCATCCAGATGCTCCTGGTGAAGCGGCATGCAGCGAGAGGACATGCCGCCCTCTTCCTTCATCTTCAGCTCGCACGCAAGATCTCCGCACCACATAGTCTTGATGAAGCCGCCGTTTTCCTGCTGCAGCTTCTTTGCCTCTTCCAGAGAATGCGCCTCAAAGATGTGGTTATCGAGGTTCTGCTTTGCCTTTTCATACATGCCCTTCTGGACCAGCTCAAGCTGCTCTTTGACCGCAGCTTCAAGGTTTTCCAGCGGCACGACCGTCTTTTCGCCGTCGTTGCGGCGGACCAGTACGCACTGTCCTGCCTCAATGTCTCTCGGTCCCAGCTCCAGGCGAAGCGGCACGCCCTTCATCTCATACTGCGCGCACTTCCAGCCCATGGAATTGTCCGAATCGTCCAGCTTCACGCGAAGCCCCGCGGCAATCAGGCGCTCTTTGACCTTCGCCGCGGCATCCAGCACGCCCTCTTTGTGCATCGCGACGGGCAGAACGATCACCTGCGTGGGCGCAATTTTGGGCGGCAGCACCAGACCGTTGTTGTCGCCGTGCGCCATGATCACCGCGCCAATCATGCGCGTGGTCGAGCCCCACGAGGTCTGGAACGGATACTGCAGCTTGTTGTCGCGACCGGTGAAGGTCACGTTGTAAGCGCGCGAGAACTTGTCGCCGAAGTAATGGCTCGTTGCGCCCTGCAGCGCTTTATGGTCTTTCATCAGGCACTCGACGGTATAGGTTGCCTCGGCGCCTGCAAACTTTTCCTTCTCGGTCTTCTGTCCGGGGACGACCGGAATGGCAAGGACGTTTTCAAAGAAGTCGGCATAGCATTTGAGCTGCTGCTCGGTCTCATGGATTGCCTCCTCGGCAGTCTCATGAATCGTATGCCCCTCCTGCCACCAGAACTCTCTCGAACGCAGGAACGGACGGGTCGTCTTCTCCCAGCGGATGACGGAGCACCACTGGTTATAGAGCATCGGAAGCTCGCGGTAGGTCTGCAGAACTCTGGACCAGTGGTCGCAGAACATCGTCTCCGACGTCGGACGGAACGCCAGACGCTCTTCAAGCTTCTCGCTGCCGCCCATCGTAACCCATGCGACCTCGGGAGCGAAGCCGTTGACCAGCTCGCCTTCCTTTTTGAGCAGGCTCTCCGGAATCAGGACCGGCATTGCCACATTCTCATGTCCGGTCTTCTTGAACTCGGCGTCCATAATCGACTGGATATTCTCCCAGATCGCGTAGCCATACGGGCGCAGAATCGTAAAGCCCTTGACCGACGCATATTCCACCAGCTCCGCCTTGCGGCAGATGTCGGTGTACCACTGCGCAAAATCGACCTCCATGTCGGTGATCTGCTGCACTTTCTTCTCTTTCGCCATAACCAATAACATCCTTTCGGAAATAATTGCAATTTATCGAAAGTATTATATCACACCTGTCAAGCATTTTCGCCCTGTTTTGCGGCAATTTGCGGCGTTTTCCGCGTTCACGCAGGACCTGCGCGCAACATAAAATGAAATACCTTTAAGAGGAGGAGTTTGCCATGTCCTGCTTTACCGTCGTCCTCGACCCAACGGTCGAGGCATTTTACCGCCGCATCGCCGCGCAGGCGGGTCTGACGCTCGAGACCGTGCTGTCCGATACGCTGTTCAAGCTTGCCGGAGAGCTTGCGCTGGAGGCAATCAGCCGCAAGCGCGCACAATAGCCAAAAAAGCACCGGATTTCTCCCGGAAACCGGCAAAAGCGCCCTTGTTTTTTGCCGCAAACTTTGCTATACTCTATCCAAAACAGATTCCATCAAAACCATGCGAAAGGATATCCGGTACCTGCCATGAAATCACTTCGGGACTTATATAAAATCGGAAAGGGACCGTCCAGCTCCCACACCATCGGACCTGAGCGCGCTGCCCGCAAATTTTTGGAGCGTGCGCCCGAGGCAGACCGCTTCACGGTCATTCTCTACGGCTCTCTGAGCAAAACCGGCGTCGGTCACGGCACCGATCGCGTGCTGAAAGAAACGCTGGGACCTGATCGCACAGAGATTGTTTTCAGCGCGGAGGACCCGGCAGATCTGCCCCATCCCAATACGATGGATTTCATCGCCTACAAAGGCGAAACCGAGCTTTTGCGCATGCGCGTCATGTCAGTCGGCGGCGGCGATATCGTTATCGAGGGTGAGCCGGAAGCCGAGGCGGACGACGTCTATCCCGAAAGCTCGTTTGCCGAAATCACGCAGTTCTGCCGCTGGCGCTACATCACGCTGCCGGAATATGTCGAGCTGAACGAAGGACCCGAGATCTGGGATTTTCTCAAGACGATCTGGAACACCATGCGCAAAGAGATTCAAGATGGTCTTTCTGCCACTGGCATCCTGCCCGGCGGGCTGAACGTTTCGCGCAAGGCAAAGCTTCTGTATGAGCGCACACATCTGCTGGACATTCCGCAGGTGCGCGAGCTGCAGCTGGTCTGCGCCTACGCCTTTGCCGCCGCCGAGCAGAACGCTGCCAACGGCACCGTCGTCACCGCGCCCACCTGCGGCAGCTGCGGCGTGCTTCCGGCAGTGCTGTTATACATGCAGAACAAATACAGCCTCTCCGACGATAAGATCGCCAGAGCCCTCGGCGTCGCCGGCATCTTCGGCAATCTGATCAAGCACAACGCCTCCATCTCGGGCGCCGAATGCGGCTGTCAGGCGGAGATCGGCGCGGCATGTTCGATGGCAGCTGCTGCCATGGGAGAGCTGACGGGCTTGAGCATCGACGAGCAGGAATATGCTGCCGAGATTGCCATGGAGCATCACCTGGGGCTGACGTGCGACCCCATCTGCGGTCTGGTCCAGATTCCCTGCATCGAGCGAAACGCCGTCGCGGCAAAGCGCGCGATTGACGCCTCGAACCTGGCGCACATGCTGGTCGGCACGAGAACCATTTCCTTTGACATGGTTGTGCGCACGATGTATGAGACCGGCATCAACATGAGCAGAGCCTTCCGCGAAACCTCCGAGGGCGGTCTTGCCCGGCTCTACAGCCGCCGCTCCATTGGCTCATAATGCCCCCCCATTTCTGACCGCAAAAGACGGGCGCGCTGCCATGCAGCGCGCCCTGTTTGCATATTGAGAGAATTTCTTACAGACCAGCCTGCTCCAGAAGCGCGGGAATCTTGGATTCCCAGCCCAGGGACATGATGTGGACGCCCTGGCAGTAGGGCTTGCACTCGCGGATGATGCGCGCTGCAATTTCCACACCGGTGATACCGGCTTTGGTCTTTTCCTTGTCCGCCTGAAGCTCGGCGATCAGCTCGTCGGGGATATGAACGCCCGCGACGTTGTTATTCATGAACTTGCACATACCGGCAGACTTCGGGATGATGATACCGACCTGCACGGGCTTGCCGAACTGCTTGGCAGCCTCCATGAACTTGATGAACTTTTCGGGCTCAAACACAGCCTGCGTCTGGAAGTACTCGGCACCAGCCTTAACCTTGCGCTCCATCTTGACCAGCTGCGCGTCAACAGAGTCCGAGCACGGAGAGACAACCGCGCCCTTGGCAAACTTGGGTGCTTCGCCGACCAGCTCGTTGCCGCCCAGATCCTTGCCGGTTTCGAGCATGCTCGCAGCATAGAGCAGCGACACAGAGTCCAGATCGAACACGGGCTTTGCCTGCGGATGGTCGCCCAGCTTGGTGTGGTCGCCGGTGAGGCACAGAATGTTGTCAATGCCCAGCATGGCGGCGCTCAGCAGGTCGGACTGCAGCGCAATGCGGTTGCGGTCGCGGCAGGTCAGCTGGAAAATGGGGTTCAAGCCCGCATCCTTCAGCACCTTGCAGGTGGCAAGGCTGCCCAGACGCATGACGGAGGACTGGTTATCGGTTACGTTGACGAAGTGGACGCCGGTGAGGTACTTCTTAGCCTCTTCGACCATGCCGTCGATGTGGATTCCCTTGGGAGGACCAACCTCGGCAGAAACTACAAATTCCCTGTTCTGAAACAGTTCCGTAATTTTCATATTTCCATCACTCCTGATTATTCAGATTCTTTGGCTGTCTTGGTAGCCTGATCCGTGTTGAAATCGTGCAATTGTGTGGCGCAGCGCAGGACGTCCAGACGTCCCTGCTCCTTCAGCCGCTGGATAATGCGCTCCCAGCCACAGTCCATCTCGGGACAGACCTCGCACTTGCCGTTCTTGGTGCCGCCGCACGGACCGTTGACAAGGCTCTTGGAGCAGGCGGTGATGGGACAGATGCCGCCGGTCAGGTTCAGGAAGCATTCGCCGCACTGACCGCAGTCGTATTCCAGCGGCGTGACGCCCTGGAAGCCGGGCAGCTCCACGGTATCGCAGCAGGCATAGACGGGCTTGTCTTCCAGCGTCTCGGAAATGGTCTGAACGCCGACACCGCAGGAGAACACCAGAACGGCGTCTGCCTCGGCAATCTTTGCCATAGGACCTCTCAGGCGCAGCGCAAGCTCGGTGGGATTGCAGACATAGTCGGTCGTCAGCGTGCCGACGACTTTACCAGCATCCGCCAGCTTCTTTTGCAGCGCGTTTGCTTCCTCCTCGGGGAAGCCCACTTCCTTACAGCCGTGGCAGTTGATGATGAACACCTTGCCAGAGCAGAGGGAGGTGATGGTTTCTTCGGATTTCAGTCTCGTAATCAGCATATGTTCTCCCCCTTATTTCTTCTTCAGCAGGGGCATGACCAGACCCTTGGCGGCGTTGATCTTGGATACCAGCGGAATCTTGGACGAGCAGATGTACTCGCAGCACTTGCAGGAGAAGCAATCCATGACATTGAGCGTCAGCAGCTTCTCTGCGTCGCCCAGCTGACCGTACTTGTAGATTTCCAGAGGCTGCAGCTCCATGGGACAGACGTCCACACAGCGGCCGCACTTGATGCACTCTTTTTCCTCGGTATGGTCTGCCGCAATGGCAATCACGCCGTTCGAGCCCTTGATAATGGGCACGTTCGTGTCCTTCAGAGGCGCGCCCATCATGGGACCGCCTATCTTCAGCACCACGTCGTCTCCGGTGATGCCGCCGCAGTGGTCAATCAGCTCCTGCACGTTGGTGCCGAGCTTGACCATGTAGTTGCCGGGGTTGCGGATGAAATCGCCGGTCACGGAGACCGCGCGCTCCACGAGCGGCATGCCCTTCTGAATCGCGTCGGAAATTGCCTTTGCCGTGGAGGTGTTGCTCACCACGCAGCCGACGTCTGCCGGCAGCTTGCCGCTGGGAACCTGACGGCCCATGACCTTCTTGATGAGCATCTTTTCAGCGCCCTCGGGGTACTGCGTCTTCGCAGCGACCACACGGATATTCTCGTAAGGCGCAACCTTTTCTTCCATCAGCGCCACTGCGTCGGGCTTGTTGTCCTCGATGAGGATGACGCCTTCGGGTGCGGCAACCGCCTTCATCATCGCGCGCAGACCGAAGACGATATCGTCTGCGTACTCGAGCATGATCCGATGGTCTGCCGTCAGGTAAGGCTCGCACTCCGAGCCGTTGATCAGGACCGCGTCGATGGGCTTGCCGGGCTTCAGCTTGACATAGGTCGGGAACGTTGCGCCGCCCATGCCGACGATGCCCTTCTCCTTGACGATCTCAATGATCTCGTCTGCCGTCAGCTCTTCGAGCGGCTTGTTGGGAACGACGGACTCATCGAGAACGTTCTTGCCGTCGTTTTTGATCACGACGCTCATGACGCCGGGTCCCTTGTTCGGATGCGTGTGCGGCTCAACCGCCACAACGGTGCCGCTGACGCTGGAATGAACGGGCGCGCCGATAAAGCCCACCTGCTCGCCGATCAGCTGACCAACCTTCACATAGTCGCCGGGATTCACGACCGGGTTGGCAGGCGCGCCGATGTGCATCGCCAGAGGAATAATGACCGTATCGGGCTCCGGGAACTTCTGGAGCGCCAGATGCTCGGTGTAGCCCTTGTTTTCGGTCGGATGGACGCCACCGTAGAAGCCTTCGTACCGTCTGGCACGCGCTTCGGCGACATACGCCTTGATTTCTTCGACCTTCACTGCGGAATAATCGCGCAGCTGCACGGGCTCGTCCAGGAATTCCTTGGTCCGCCCCTGCTTTTCCAGCCGCTGATAGATTTTCTCCCACGCACAGTCCTTTTTGGGATCGATCTCGCACTTGCCGTTCTTCGCGCCGCCGCACTGACCGTTGACGAGGCTCTTGGAGCAGTCCACGATGGGGCAGATGCCTCCCGTGACGTTCAGGTAGCACTGCGCGCAGGCGCCGCAGGTCTTCTTCGTCAGCGCCATGCCGTGATGACCCACATAGTTCAGAGAATTGGTTGCGGTAAACGTGGGGACCTTCTCCAGGTCAGCCACCGTCTGCACGCCCAGTCCACAGGAAATGACCACGACGTTCTGTGTTTCTTCGGGGACAATTCCGGCAAGCTTCTTCTCGGTCTGCACCTTGTTGCAAAGGAAATCAATGTTCACCGAACCGGTGATGTGTTTGCCCTGCGCTTCGGCAAGGTCCATAAGGCATCGGCACTCCGGCTCCTGTGTGGTTTCGAATTCCTTGAAGCACTTGTTGCAGGCGACGACAAAGAAGTTATCCTTCTCTGCCAGCAGGTCTTTCAGCTCTTCTTCGCTCTTTAAGACATACTTGGTATAATCCACAAAATATCACCCTCTTACGCATTTGTTCTTCGTTTGAAAACAAACGATTTCCAGATTGATTATAGCATACATTCCGAAAAAGTCCAGTATTGCCGAGCGAGTCTTTTTGATTGCCGGTATTTTTCGTTCATATTGGTTAGATTCAGTTAACATTTATGTGGAACATTTCCAGCCCCGCCCGCGCAGAAAAGCGGCAGGGACAATGCCCTGCCGCTGCGGAAATATACCGTTTTTTGGACCGGCTGCCCTGTTTTCCGGCAGACTACGTTTCCTTTTTACCGGTCCAGCTCCAATCGCATCAGCACCAGATCCTGCCAGCCGCGCCGGGAGAGGAACCCTCTGGGGTTGCGCCCGTACTCCCGGAACCCAGCCGCCTCATACAGCCGGACCGCCGCTGCGTTCTCCGCA
>DPCD01000203.1:8934-9786 GCA_003516765.1 Clostridiales bacterium
GCTCCAGCTGCGAAAAGCCCGCCTGCTTCGCACACTCGATGCACGCAAGCGTCAGCGCCCTGCCGATGCCTTTGCCCCAGTACGCCTTTTCAACGGCAATGCCGAAATCCGCGCGGTGGCGGAGCTTTTCCTTATCGCCGAGCGGTTCGATTCCGGCGCTTCCGACGACCTTCCCGTCCACAAACGCACCGATTTCGATGGCGTTCGCGCTTTCCTCGCTCGCCTTCAGGAACTTTGCCTCGTCTGCCTCGGTAAACAAATTTTCCTCCGGATAGGTCAGCAGATAGTCCGTTTCTGCGTGCGTCAGATGGAAGCAGCGCAGTATCTCCGCCGCATCCCGCTCGCCCGCGCCGCGCAAAAGGCACTTCGTTCCGTCTTTTAACAGGACTTCCTTCTGATATTTCATAATGTATCCCTTCTGCGGTCCATGTTGCCCGCAACGTGTCAAAAAATCCCTGCTTTTTGACAGCCTCAGCAGTATTCTTCATAGATGCCCTCCTCTGCGCTCCAGCAGTGGATTTCCTCCGGCATCAGCAGCAGCGCCATCACATACGCAAAAATTCCCAATCCATGCACCAGGCACAGCGCCGCAAACGCAAGCCGCACCAGCATCGCATCCACGCCGAACCGTGCGCCGATCCCCGCGCACACGCCGCAGATCATCCGACCCTTCCAGGGTCGGCACAGCATTCTCTTCATTTCCATATCCTCCGTCTGTCGTATGGGCTATATTCTACAGAAGAAGGGCATGGCGCGATAAGCAGGTTTTGGGGTCAAATGTGTCAGAATTCTAGGGTGTATTCTTCCGACTCATGATGTGACCGGCAGAGAGGGATTTTTGCGTTGAGCAAG
>DPCD01000005.1:0-180 GCA_003516765.1 Clostridiales bacterium
CGCTCTCCCAGCTGAGCTACAGGCCCATTTTTATGAACTTTTTGAGGGTGAACCGCGTAGCTCCCGCATGAGATACAACACGATAGCTAAAACCGTACCGCTTGCGCTCCCAGCTGAGCTACAGGCCCATTTTTATGAACTTTTTGAGGGTGAACCGCGTGGCTCCCGCATGAGATACAA
>DPCD01000005.1:379-4357 GCA_003516765.1 Clostridiales bacterium
AACTTTTTGAGGGTGAACCGCGTGGCTCCCGCATGAGATACAATACGATAGCTAAAACCGCACCGCTTGCGCTCCCAGCTGAGCTACAGGCCCATTTCTGTGTTTGCGGATGTCTCCCGCTCAAAAGCATATTTATTATAACGACAAGCGTCTCATTTGTCAAGCGCGAAGTGCGAAAGCTTTCCGCTTCTTGCATTTTTTCTGTCCGGCTGGTATGATAACAAAAACGAACGAGAGGAAGCGGCTGACATGGAGGAGCTTTTACAGGCGCAGCTGAACGCGCAGCGCGCGGGCGTGTCTTACGCCGTTGTGACCATCGCGGAAGCATCCGGCAGCGTCCCGCGCACCAGCGGCAAAATGCTGGTCTACGCGGACGGGCATTCGCTCGGAACCATTGGCGGCGGACCTGCCGAACGGCGTGCAAAGGCGGATGCGCTGGCGCAGTTGGACGCAGGACAAAACGCATTCTTGCATTACGACTTCCCTACCCCGGGCGGAGCATCGTGCGCGGGAAGGCTCAGCATTCTCATTGAGGTCTTCCAACCGAAGCCGCTGCTCGTCGTTTTTGGCGGCGGGCATGTGGGGACGAGTCTTCTGCGCCTCGCCGCGCCGACGGGCTTTCGCACGCTGCTGCTCGACGACCGCGCCGGGGACCAGATTCCAGACGCCGTTTCGCTTGCAAGCCGCTTTGTCCGCATACAAAACGTGGAGCGCGATATCTTGAACACGCCAATTCCGGAGCATGCTTTCTTCGTCCTGTGCGGTCACGACCACGCGGTCGACGGTGAGGCGCTCGCCGCAGCGCTGCAAAAATCACCGAAATATATCGGCATGCTCGCCAGCCGCCGGAAGATTCAGTCCCTTTTTTCGCAGCTCCGGCAGCGCGGGTTTACGGACGAGCAGCTTTCGTTTATCCACACACCGATTGGGCTGGACCTGGGCGGCGAGACACCGCAGGAGCTTGCCGTCGGCATTCTGGCGCAGCTGCTGCTCGTCAAAAACGGAAAAGAATCGCGCGGATAGAACGAATCATCCCACCGAAGGACACACTTCGGTGGGATGTTTTTACAGCTCTTTGAGAATCTCCGCGATTTCCTCGGGCGTGTAGCGATAAATCTGATCGCAGAACTGGCAGTCAATGTCGATGGGCTTTCCCTCGTCGACAATGTCCTGCAGCTCTTTTCTGCCGAGGCTGATCAGGGTCCTGGTCACGCGCTCGCGGCTGCAGTAGCAGCGGTACTCCACCGGCGTCTGCTCGAGAATCTCCAGCTCGAACGCGCCGAGCACTGTCTCCAGAAGCCCCTTGCCGTCCATGCCGGAGTCGAGCAGCTTCGTGACTGCACCGGCTTTTTCGATGCCGGCTTCGATTTTGTCGATCATGTCGTCCGTCGCGCCTGGCATGAGCTGGATGAGATAGCCGCCGGCAGTGCGCACGCTCTGGTCCGTGTCAATCAGGACCCCCAGCGCGCAGGCGGTCGGAATCTGCTCGCTCTGAACAAAATACTGCGTGATATCCTCTGCAATCTCACCCGAGACCAGCGCCACACTTCCCACATACGGCTCTTTCATGCGAAGATCGCGAATCACGGTCAGCATACCGTCTGCGCCGACTGCCGCGCCCACATCGAGCTTGCCGCGGTGTTTTTCCAATAAGCTGATCTGTGGATGATCGACATAGCCTCGCACGTTTCCTTCCGCATCGGACACGGCAAGCAGTGTTCCAAGCGGTCCGCCGCCCTTGATCTGCAGGGTGATCGAGCCGTCCTCCGTTTTCTGCATGTTGCCCATCATGGACGCCGCGCTCAAAAGTCTTCCGAGCGCTGCCGTCGCCGTGGGAAGCATCTTGTGCATCTGCCGCGCGCGCTCGACGATGCCGGTCGAGGAAATTGCGACCGCATTGACAAGACCGTCTTTGGTCATCGCGCGGGTAATGAGATCTTTCATATCAGGTTCCTTTCTTTGCCGCAAAGAAAATGCGCATCTCGTCCGGCTGCGGCGGCGCCAGGCGGAGATTTCCGAATTGCCCGACCTGCGCAAAGCCCGCGTCCATCAACCACCCGGACAGCTCCTGCGGCGTGTAGGCGCGTTCCACATGCTCTTCGAACGAGCGCTCCCAGGTATCGTCTTCCAGCCGCTGAAACAGGTCCATACCGTAGCGGCAGAGGCTATGGCGCCGGTCATAAACCGCCCGCCAGACGCAGTAGCTGTCTTCCGTCTCGTCGAGAAACACCTGCCCGTCGAGGCTTTCGAGCTTATAGGGCGTATTGATATCGAACACAAAAAGCCCGCCCGGACGAAGGCTTTCATAAATGCGGCAGAATGTTTTCTGCACATCCTGCGGCTTTGTAACATAGTTGATGCTGTCGAGCGCGCACACACAGGCATCGACCGGCTGCGGCAGGCGAAGCCGCTGCATCGGCTGCGCAACAAAAAAGGGCTGGTTTTCCTCCAGCTCCATCGCCTTTTCCGCTGCCACGGTCAGCATGTCCTCCGACCGGTCGACCCCGAGCACCGCATAGCCGCTCTTCGCCAGCAGCACAGACAAAGATCCTGTGCCGCAGGCGAGATCCAGCACGGTTTTCGGCTTTACACCGTACTGCTTCAGAAGGCTTTTGAAAAAGCGCAGATATTTTTCATACGGAATGTCGCGCGTCAATCCGTCGTAGGACGCTGCAAGCGCCTCATAGCAGCTCACGGCGTCTGCTCCTGTTCATCTTCGTCCCTCATGCGGGCAAAGATCATGCGGTAGGCATCGGTGCCGTAGTTGAGGCTGCGGTTGACACGCGAGATGGTCGCGCTCGACGCGCCGGTCTTTTCCAGAATATCGTTGTAAATCAAACCCTCGTTTAACAGCTTTGCCACCTCAAAGCGCTGTTCCATCGCCTTGAGCTCCGAGACCGTACACAGGTCCAGAAAGAAGTCATAGCATTCGTCGATCGATTTCAGCTGCAGAATGGCGCGGTAAAGCTCGCTCTCGGGGTCGGAGCGTTTGTTTCGGTTATTCAAGTCGCAGGACTCCTTTTTTCTCTAGTTCGATTATTTTAGCATACTAAACCATAAAAGTAAAGATACTTTTATGCTTCAAAGCTAAAAAGTGTCCTGTACCGGCGTACACATCCGGACGGAAAAAGCGCCCGGAGAAGCTCTCCGGGCGCTCGTATCAACCATGGTTCAGTCCTTGTTGAAAATCTTGAAGATCTCGTCGATGTCGTCGATGTCCTCAACGGCAGCGCTCTTCGCTTTTTCGCTTGCCGCGGAGTAGGCGCCGATCTTGGTGGCAGGCTGCTGCGGCTGCTGGTTCTTCTTATCGTCAAAGCCGGTAGCGATGACGGTCACGCGCATTTCGTCTTCGAGCTGATCGTCGAACGCGGCGCCGAAGATGATGTTGGCGTCGGGGTTCGCCGCTTCCATGACGATATTCGCCGCGGTCTCCACGTCGTCCAGACCCAGTTCCGAAGAGCCGGTGATGTTGATCAGCACGCCCGTCGCGCCGTTGATGGAGGTTTCAAGCAGCGGGCTGGAAACAGCCGCCATTGCCGCCTGCTCCGCCTTGTCGCGTCCGGAGGCAGTGCCGACACCCATGTGCGCGTGTCCTGCGTCCTTCATGATGGCGGAAACGTCCGCGAAGTCGAGGTTGATGATGACATGCTCGGAGTATGCGACCAGCTCGGAGATGGAGCTGACCGCCTGCTTGAGAACGTCGTCTGCAATGCCGAAGGCATTGGCAAAGGTGATCTTCTGGTCGGTGACAAATTTCAGGCGGTCGTTCGGGATGATGATCAAAGAATCGACCTTGTCGGAGAGATTGGCAATGCCGCCCTCTGCCTGACGCATCCGGTTCGCGCCCTCAAATTTAAAGGGCTTGGTCACGACGCCGACGGTCAGAATGCCCTTGTCATGCGCCAGCTGGGCAATGATGGGGGCTGCGCCCGTGCCGGTGCCGCCGCCCATACCGGCGGTGATGAAGACCATGTCGGT
>DPCD01000005.1:4615-18168 GCA_003516765.1 Clostridiales bacterium
GAGCCAGCGCCCATGCCGCCGGTCAGCTTTTCGCCGATCTGAATCTTGTTTTTGCAGGTGGACTTGTTGAGGTCCTGCTTATCGGTATTGATTGCGACAAATTCAACGCCCGAAACGCCGGACGCAATCATTCTGTTGATAACGTTATTGCCGGCGCCGCCGACGCCGATCACTTTAATCTTAACAACCTTTTCTGTTAAATCTGCCATTTGTCTTCCTCCTATGTAGAAACCGCTGTATTGTCCGGCTCGTTGCATCTGCAAAGGATACTCTGAAGCATTCAGAGGCTCCCTCTATTTTATCCAGTCTATTCTATATCGAAAACCGCCTGTGGTCAATAGAAATCACGCAAAAAAGATGGATTTTCTGTCGAAAAAGCCCTTTGCTGCGCGCCGCTACGCCTTCGGATGGAATTTTGCCCGGTTTGCCTCGCTCAGCGTCAGGTCAATCGTGCCCGCCTGGAAGTCGCTCAGCTCCTTGAGAATCGCCTGCAGATACTGCACCTTGTAGTCCAGGCGGTCGGTACTGCCGAGGTCTATTTCATACCGGTCGTCGTACTGCAGGACCATATCGTATTCCTTTTCCACGTTCACGCTCGCCGTATGCTCCAGGATTCCCGTGCCGTCCAGTTCGGAAAACAGCGACAGCACCGCGTCGAGCGCCGACTGGTTGACAGCTGTGACGGTCTGCCCCGCGGTGGGGTTATTGAGCGTCACGCCGATGATCTGCGGATACTGCTCCTGCAGGGAAGCGTCAATGCGCTCAAGCGCCTTGCCGGACGGGCTGATCAGCCAGACGGTATTGGTGTCCGTCGCAGCGGCAAAGGCAAGCTGGCTTTCCTTGACGGAAATGACGACCGTGTCCGGAAGCACCCGCCCTACGCTCACCTGGTCGACATACGGCAGCGCCGCTTTCACATTGCCGCCGACGGTCGCCCGGCTCACAGTAAGCAGATTGTCTCCGAGCTCCAGCCCGGAGGCTTCGATAATTTTATCACTTGCGTAGATGGTATTGCCCTGTACCTCGATGCGCCCGACCTTGAAAAAGATTGCCACACCGAAGACCACAGCCGCTACCAGTGCCGCCATAATCAGAAGCTTTCCGCCCATGCCGCTTCCGGCAGACGGACGCCGCGCTGCTGCTGATCTTTGGGTGCCCGCGCGAGTTCTGGTGGTTCGTTTCATAGTATGTTCTCCTCTGCAAAGAGGCAGATTGCCTGTCAGTCTCCGCCGTGCCAGTTTGCCGCACGGTGGTTTATATGTTACGTATTATACACGAAAGGCGCTGGAATATCTACACTTTTTATGGAAGCGCCGAGATTTTTCAGATTCTGTTCCGGCTTTTCATAGCCGCGCAGCAGATGACACAGCCCTGTCAGCTCGCTCTCGCCCTCTGCCATCATGGATGCCGTCAGCAATGCCGCAGCGCCGCGCAGATCCTCCGCCCGGAGCTTTGCCCCGTGCAGCTGCCGCACCCCGCGCACGCGGGCTGTGCTGCCTGCGACCTGAATGTCCGCGCCGAGCTTTCGAAGCTCCGGCACATGCAGAAATCGCCGCTCAAAAATGGTCTCCCGAAATTCGCTGACGCCTGCCGCCTTCAAAACCGCTGCCATCAAAAGCGCCTGTGCGTCGGTCGGAAAGCCGGGATACGGTGCGGTGGAAACCGGAAGCAGCGGCAAAAGCTTCCCACTGCTGTGAAGCAGGATGCGGTCAGATTCCGCAGAAATTTCGCAGCCCGCCTCGCGAAGACACTCGATCACCGGCAGCAGCAGCCTTGCGTCGCAGCGCAGAAGCTCTGTCTCGCCGCCGCAGCCTGCTGCCATGCAGAGATACGTCGCCGTCTCAATCCGGTCGGGAAGAATCGTATACGTCGCGCCGTGCAGACGGCTTACGCCGCAAATCTGAAGGCTTGATGTTCCCGCGCCGGAGATGTCAGCGCCAGCCGCGCGCAGAAAGCCGATGAGGTCAGCAATCTCCGGCTCGCGCGCCGCGCCGGTAATGTTCACGGTCCGCTTTCCCAGCGCGCAGGCAAGCAGAAGATTTTCCGTTGCGCCCACGCTCGGAAGCGGAAGACGGATATCGCCGTCCAAGCGCTTATGCCACACGGCGCGCATGCGTCCTTCCTCGAAGCAAAAGCGCACGCCGAGCTGGGATAACGCTTTGACATGCAGATCAATCGGGCGGTCTCCCAGCGGGCAGCCGCCCGGGAGCGCCAACTCCGCCTGCGAAAAGCGCGCCAGCAAAGCCCCCAGAAATAGAACTGACGAGCGCATTTTGCCAGCCAGCCGCGGCTCGACGCAATGCCGGTCCAGCCCCGTAGGGTCGATGCACAGCGTGCTCCCCTCCCGGCGCGCTTTGCAGCCGAGGCTTTCCAGAATCGCAAGCGCCGTCCGGACGTCTGCAATATCCGGGCAGTTATGTAATACACACGGTGAACAGCACAAACAGCACGCCGCCAGAATCGGCAGCACGCTGTTTTTCGCACCGTGAATCCGGACCGTGCCCGAAAGGCGGGTCGGTCCTGCAACAAGGAGCTTTTTCATCTTCATTCCTCCGCATTCCGGGTAATTTCTCCCCATCCTATGCGGAGGATGCGTTTATCGTGATTGGATGAGTTCGAGCGCCGTCTCATAAATCCGCTGCGCCGAATCGACCACGGCAAGGCTCGACGCCGCCTGGCGCATGGACTTCGTGCGCGCCGGGTCTGTCAGAATTTCCGTTGCCGTATCAAACAGCAGCTTCCCGCTGCAGCCCGCTTCCGGCACGACAACCGCTGCGCCGCGTCCCTGCAGCACCATTGCGTTTTTTTCCTGATGGTTGTTCGTCACATTGGGGCTCGGCACCATGATGCACGGCAGCGCACTCGCGCAGACCTCGCTGATGGTTGCCGCGCCCGCGCGGCAGATGATCAGGTCCGCCGCCGCCATGCAGGTTGGCATGTTGAATATGTACTCGCGCATGTCGATCGACGGGTGCTTTTCCAGATCGACACCGAGGTCTTTGACATACTCCGGCATCCAGCGCCAGCCGAACGAACCCGTTGCATGCAGATGCTGAAACGGTTCGCCTGCCTCCTGCTCGCATCGCATAAATTCTGCGATCATTTTGTTCATTTCCCGCGCGCCGAGGCTTCCCCAGCACGAGACGATGAACGGACGCTCGTCGAGTCCCAGCTTCTCGCGCGCTGCCTGCCGGCGGGTGTATAGAAATTCCTCGCGCACGGGCGTTCCCGTGACGACGACCTTTTCGGGGTCGTGATACGAGGCTCGGCTGTCTTCAAACGAGACCATAATCCGGTCCATGTATTTTTCCACCATCCGGGTTGTCAGCCCAGGCACAGCGTTTGATTCGTGGACCATGGTCGGAATCGAAAGTCTCGCGCCCTCGCGCAGCGCCGGAAAGCTCGCGTAACCACCGGTGCCGATGACAATATCGGGGCGAAAGCTCGTCAGAATCCGGTGGACCTTGCGGCGGGATTCGGATAGGTGCGCCGCCGTCTGCAGATTGTGCGCGATTGCCGCCGGGGTAAGCTTGCGCTGGAAGTTGGAAATTTTCAGCGTTTCGAGCCGGAAGCCCTCGCGCGGCACAATCTTGTTTTCCATGCCGTCTTCCGCGCCGATAAACAGAATGCTGCAGCCGGGCTGGCGCTGCTGAAACAGCCGCGCCACCGCAATGGCTGGGTAAATATGCCCGCCCGTGCCGCCGCAGGTAAAGACGATGTTCATACACGCCTCCGTCAAACCAGATTCCCTTTGTCAAAAAGCCCCCGCTTTTTGACAGCCTATAGCAGTTTGTTATCGTTCTGCCGCGAGATGCTCAGAATCAAACCCACCTCAAAGAGCTGAATCAGAAGCGCTGTGCCGCCGTAGGAGAAAAACGGCAGCGAGATACCGGTCGCGGGCAGGAAATTCGTTACAACACCGATGTTCAAAAACACCTGTAAAGCAAGATGCGTGGTCAGCCCGGCCGCCATGAGCGCACCGAATCGGTCGCGCGCATGCATGGCAATCCAGTAGCCGCGGATGATCAGCAGCATGAACAGCACCAGCACCACCAACGCGCCCACAAACCCCAGCTCCTCGCAGAGAATGGGGAAAATATAGTCGTTGTGTTCCTCGGGCAGATACAGATATTTCTGCCGGCTTCTGCCGAGCCCGAGCCCCATGAGTCCGCCCGAGCCGATGGCATACAGCGACTGCAGAATCTGATAGCCGTCTCCCGCCGGGTCGGAGGCAGGGTCGCGCCACGCCGTCACACGCGCGCTGGCGTAACCCATGAAGTTGAGGTACAGCACCGCAAACACTGCGACGACTGCCGCGCCGATGCCGAACCATTTGAGCTCCGTTCCGCCGAGGAACATCATGGACGCCCCGATGGTCAGCAGAATCAGGATGCACGAAAAGTGCTTTTCCAACGCAACCAGACCGCAGATCACAAGCAGAATCACCGCGAACGGCAGAACGCCGTAGCGGAAGGTCTGCATCTTCTCGCGGTAGGTCGACATGAGCGTTGCAAAGGTCATGACGATTGCGACCTTTGCCAGCTCCGATGGCTGGAAGGAGGTAAAGCCAATCCAGATCCAGCGCTTCGCGCCGCCCTCCTCCGTACCGAAAATCGGAACGAGCAGCAGAAAGAATATCGTGCCTGCCAGCACGAGAAACGAGACGCTTCGCCAGAGCTGATAGTTGATGCGCGAGACGAACAGCATCACGCCGATGCCCAGCACCGCGAAAATCGCCTGCCGCGCAAAATAATAGGTGGAGTTTCCCTCTTTATAATATGCTCTTGCATAGCTCGATGAAAAGACCATAATAACGCCGATGGTGACAAGCAGCACCACCAGCACCAGAAACGGCAGATCGAGCAGTCCCCGCTCGTCCATCATGACGCTGCCGTCCTTATTCCTACGGACCGGCAGGCGTTCTCCCTGTGTGCTGACAAAAGCCGGATTTGAGCCGTTTGGCATGGAAAGCTCCTTTCTATGCAAGCCTCGTAGAGTTTCGCCCCGCAGGGCGAAATAAAGTGGAAATCCATTGTATCCGGCGGCTTTGCCGACCGGAACAATACTTCTCGCCTCGCAAGTGTGGAATTTTGCGCCTTCGGCGCAAAATTATGCGCGCAGTCGAGGTGCATTCTCTTTGTCAAAAAGCCCCTGCTTTTTGACAGCTCTTACCGCGCGCGCACGCCGAGGAAGGCAAGGATGCACATGACAACCGTGATGCCGGTAAAGACCGTGAAAATTTTGACCTCGCTCCAGCCGCCCATTTCAAAGTGATGGTGGATTGGCGTCATGCGGAAAATCCGCTTGCCGTGGGTCAGCTTGAAATATGTCACCTGCATGATAACGGAAACCGTCTCGATGATGTAGATGATGCCGACCAGAAGCAGCACCAGCGGCATATCGAGCGCGAAGGCAAGCCCGCAGACCATGCCGCCGAGAAACAGCGAACCTGTGTCTCCCATGAAGACCTTCGCCGGATGGAAGTTGTAGACCAGGAAGCCCGCAAGAGCGCCCGTCAGCGCGGCAGGCAGCAGCGCCAGCGTCGTTTTGCCCCACATATAGGCTGTCACCGCAAAGAAGACCATCACCGGAAGCGTCACGCCGGAGGCCAGGCCGTCGATGCCATCGGTGAGATTGACCGCGTTCACGCAGCCGACAATGACGAACATCGCAAAAATCAGATAGACAATCCAGTTGATCTCGAAGCTGACGTTCCAGAATGGAATGTAAAGATCGCAGGTCAGATCCCCGTTCCAGCGCAGCAGCGCCAGATACGCGCCCGCCGCTGCCAGCTGCAACGCAAGCTTCTGGATGGCAGTCAGACCGAGGTTTCGCTTATATTTGACCTTCATGAAATCATCGAGAAAGCCGATGACGCCGAAGACCAGCGCGAACGCCAGCACATAAAGGTGCGTGAGATTCCCCGCCAGCATGCTCCGCCAGCCGCCGGCAATCGTACACAGCGCCGCTGCGGCGATGAAGACGAGTCCTCCCATTGTCGGCGTTCCCGCCTTCGAGTTGTGCCAGCTGGGACCGATTTCGCGGATCGACTGCCCGGCTTTGAGCGCGCGCAGCACGGGGATGAGTAATTTTCCAAATACGACGGCAAGTACGAACGAGCATACTGCCACAATGATTGCCTGCATGAGGTTCTTCCTCCGGTTTCTTCTCTTACTGTATTACTTTTCGTGATCGTCCAGGAACATCTGCAAAACACGTTCCATTTTCATGCCGCGACTGCCCTTGAACAAAATAACGTCCGCCTCGCCGGCGCGCATCTTGAGCATGCGCACAAGATCCTCATGCGTATCGAAATGCTCGGCATTCTTGGGAGACATCCCGCCCGTAATTGCGCCCGTCACCGTGCGCACCGAGTGTGCGCCGTAGGTCAGAAGCAGATCTGCCTTCTGCGCGGCGATGCGCCCGATGCGGTAATGCTCTGCGCTCGAGCGGTTGCCCAGCTCCAGCATGTCGCCAAGGACTGCAATGCGCTTGCCGCTCGTTTTGACGCTTGCCAGCACGCCGAGCGCCGCCTCGGTCGACTCGGGACCTGCATTGTAGCAGTCTTCAATGATCGTCATGCCGTTTTTCTCATAGATCTTCTGGCGCATGCCGGTATTGCGGAAGATAGAAAGCTCGTTCTGGATGGTCTCGGGCTTCACGCCCATGGCAAGACCGACCGTCGCCGCCGCCAGCGCGTTATAGACCATATGCCGCCCCAGCGCCGGGACAAACAGCTCAAACTCATGATGAAAGCCGCTCACATGAAAGCGCATGCCGTCGTCCAGCTCCTGAATTCCGCTGGCGACCACGTCGCAGGACGGATTGTCGATGCCGAAATAGTATTTTTTGTGCGTGCCCTTGTCGCGCACGTTCCACAGAAGCGGCTCGTCGCCGTTGAAAATGCCGACGGTGTTTTTGAGGCTGCTGCGCAGAATATCAAGCTTCTCGCGCAGAATGCCCTCGCGGCTTCCCAGATACTCGATGTGCGCGATGCCGATGTTCGTGATGACCGCATAGTCCGGCTGCGCAATCGCGCTTAAGTAAGCAATCTCGCCCGGATGGTTCGTGCCCATCTCGGCAACCAGAAGCTCCGTGTCCTCCGGCATGTTCATCACGGTCATGGGAAGACCGATTTCGTTGTTGTGGTTCCCTTCGCTCTTATAGAGCTTGAAATCGCGCGACAGAACGCTTGCGATCATTTCCTTCGTCGTCGTCTTGCCGACGCTTCCGGTGATGCCGACCACCTTCACGCCCGTCATTTCACGGTAGTGCTTTGCAATTTCTCCGTAGGCGCGCAGTGGGCTTTCGACCACCACGCACGGAAGCTCCTCGCTCGGGCGGCTGACCAGCGCGGCTACCGCGCCGAGGGTTTTCGCCGAGGGAATAAAGTCATGCCCGTCGACCCGCTCGCCGCGCAGGGCGACAAACAGGTCTCCGACCTCTACCTTGCGGGAGTCCGATTCCACGCCCGTGACGGGAACCGTTTCATATTCCGGCGCAACTGTTCCGCCGCACCAGTCGGCAATTTGCTTTAACGTCAGTTCTTTCATACTTCTCTCCCCAAAAAATCCGCAACGACTTCCCGTTCATCCAGGTGCCGTTTTTCGTGTCCGATTTCCTGATAGGTTTCGTGTCCCTTGCCGCACAGGACAATCACATCGTCCTTCTGTGCGTGCGCCATTGCCCAGCCGATTGCCTCGACGCGGTTTTCGATCACCACATAGGGATGTGCGCTTTCCTGCATCCCTGAGACAATCGCGTCGATGATTGCCATCGGATCCTCCGTTCTCGGATTGTCCGAGGTTACAACGCACAGGTCCGCAAGCTCTGCGCCGATTCGTCCCATGATGGGGCGCTTGAAGGGGTCTCGGTCTCCACCGCAGCCAAAGACGGCAATTACCCGTCCCTTGCAGAAACCGCGCACGGTTTTGAGCACGTTTTCCAGACTGTCCGGCGTGTGGGAGTAATCAATCAGCACCGTATAGGGCTTTCCGGGCGTCGGCACAACCTCGACCCTTCCCTTGACGCCTGAGGCGGTTTTCAGCGCGTCCGCAATTTTGGAAAGCGGAATGCCGAGCGTCAGCCCCGCGCCGATGACTGCCAGCGCGTTATAGACTGTAAAGCCGCCGGGAATCGCCAGCCGCACCTGCGCCTGCTCATGCGCCGTTTTCGCAGTGAACGCCACATGGTCTGCGGCAAGCTCGATGTCCTCCGCCCGAAGCTCTGCGCCCGGGTCCTTTTCCGCATAGCGCAGCAGGCTGCACGTCGCGTGCGCCATGATTTTCTGCGCGTAGGCGTCGTCCGTGTTCACCACGCCGTGCCTGCATCTTGTAAAGAGCATTGCTTTTGCCTCGCAGTAGGCGTCCATCGTCTTGTGAAAATCGAGGTGGTCCTCGGTGAGGTTGGTGAAGATGCCGGTCTCGAAGGAAATTTCGTCCGCCCGGTGCAGCACCAGCGCGTGGCTCGATACCTCCATCACGCAGTGCGTGCAGCCGGCGTCTGCCATCTGCGCAAAGAGCTTCTGCAGCTCAAAGGACTCCGGCGTCGTGCGCTCGGTGTGGATTACCTCTGTTCCGATCATGTTCTGAATCGTGCCGATTAACCCCACCTTCGCACCCAGCGTCTGCTCCAGAACGGTTTTGAGAAGATAGGTGATGCTCGTTTTGCCGTTCGTTCCGGTCACACCGATCATGGTCATTTTGTCGGCCGGATGCGAGAACCAATTTGCCCCCAGCTGCGCCAGCGCCCTGCGGCAGGACACAACCTGCACGTACTGTGTCTTCTGCTCGGGCTCGCGCTCGCAGATGACAACGGCCGCGCCGCGCTCGAGCGCCTTGGGGATAAACCGGTAGCCGTCTGAGGCAAAGCCGGGGATTGCGACAAACGCCTCGCCGGGCTTTGTCTGCCGCGAGTCATAGCTGACGCCCGTGATTTCCAGCTCCGGGTCGTAGCAGCCCTCTTTGATGTCAATTCCGCTCAGAAGTTCCGCCAGCTTCATGCGCTGCGCTCCTTTCGTTGTCCTGTTTTTCCGGCGCGTCAGTCCGATGCTCCGCCGGTTGTAAATTCTACTGTAATTGTAGTCCCTCTGTCAACCATTGTTCCGGGCTCGATGTCCTGATAGGCAACCGTGACATATTCGTCGCGGTGGTCGGTGCCCTTCGCCTGGATATAAAGCCCCGCGTTGGTTGCCAGATAATCCACATCCGCAATGCCGTAGCCCACAAAGTCCGGAACCTCGACCTGTTCGGTCGTCTTGACGGCGTTTCCGAAATAGAGAATGATCTCGGAATTGCCGGGAACCTCCGCGCCCGGGCTCGGGAGCTGGTCGGAGACGGTACTGCCCTGACCGACGGTGCGGTAGGTGATGGATTTTCCGGAAAGAAGCGCCGCCGCCTCGTCTTCCGTCATACCGATGACATCGGGAAGCGTAATATTGACGCCGCGGATATCATCCGACGAGTAGTCCGGCTCCACGCCGAGATACGGCAGGATATCCAGAAAGACATCGCGGACCGTCGGCGCCGCCATCAGGCCGCCCGAAATATACTGGTTGTGCGGCGTGTAGCTGGTGCCGGCAACATAGTTCGGCGTATCGAGCGCGACCAGCACAACGTATTTGGGATCATCAATTGGCGCAACGCCGATGAACGAAACGATTTTGTCTTCAACCGGCTTGCCGTTTTCATCGTAGGTATCGATTTTTTCCGAGGTGCCGGTCTTGCCGCCCACGCGGTAGCCGGGGGTCTTTGCAGAGCCTGCCGTGCCGTCTGTGACGACGTACTCCATCATTTTGCACATTGTCGCAGACGTTTCCTCGCTGATGACCTGGCGCAGGACGGTCCGTTCGTTGGATTTGACGACGTTGCCGTCGCTGTCGAGCACCTGGCTGACAACGTAAGGCTTTAAAAGATATCCGCCGTTGACGATCGCCGCAACCGCACGCACCTGCTCCATGGGCGTCACACGGAAGGTCTGACCGAAGGAGGCAGAGATGAGGTTTGCAACAGAGAATTTATCCTCTGCCCAGAAAAGCCCCGACGCCTCACCCGGCAGGTCCACGCCGGTCTTTTCCAGAAAACCGAACGCCTTGAAGTATTCGACAAACGTCTTTCTTGTCATGTTGACGCCGATGTGACCGAAGGCAATGTTGCACGAGTGCCCCAGCGCCTCCATGGTCGTCTGCATGCCGTGACCTGCCGCCTTCCAGCAGGAGACCTCCTGCTCGCGGTCATTGAAGGTTTCATGGCCGCCGCAGTAGAAGGTGCTGTTTTCCGTGACCGCGCCGCAGTCCAGCGCCGCCGCCAGCGTCACGAGCTTGAACGTCGAGCCCGGCTCTTAGCCGTCGGAGACGCAGCGGTTCCGCCACTGCCGCAGGCGCTCGGTCGCAACGGCCTGATTGTACGCGCTCATCGCTTCCTGATAAGCGTCGGAGTCTTTGTCCAGCAGCAGCGCGTCCTGATACTGCGCCTCCAGCTGCCCGGCAAGCGCCTGATCGTAGATTTCCTGATAATTGTTAGGGATCGTAGCTGCCAAGGTTCGCCATCGCCAGAATCTGCCCGGAGTTGACGTCCATGACGATGCCGAACGCTCCGTTTATAATATCATATTTTTCGATCGCTGTCTCGAGATTTTTTTCCAGATAATGCTGCACCGTCTGGTCAATCGTCGTGACAAGGCTGTCTCCGTCGGAGGCATCGTAGTATTTTTCATATGTATAGAGCATCTCCGAGCCGTAGTTGCCCTTGGTCGTGACGACCTTGCCGGCGGTTCCCTGCAGGTACGAGTCGTAATATGCCTCCAGACCCTCCGAGCCGACGTTGTCGGTCGACACAAAGCCCATCACCTGCGCGGCAAGAGACGAATAGGGATAGTAGCGCTGCGCGTCGGTTTCCAGATACACGCCCTTGATCTCGTTTTCAGAGACGAAGCTTCTGACCTCGTCGGCAAGCTCCTCCGGAATCTTCCGGCGGATAACCTTATAGCGGAACGCCTTGTCCTCCGCCTGTTTGTAGACAAAATCGGTGCTGACGTCCAGAATCTCTGATAGCCCGCGCGCGATGTGATCCAGCAGATTGCTGTTTTCCGGCTTTGCCATCTCCTGCGCGATCTCGTTGGGGTCGATGAAGACCGTCTCCACCGTCTTCGACGAGGCAAGCACGTTCATATTCCGGTCGAAAATCTGCCCGCGCGAGGCAGACAGACTCGTATAGCGCGTCTGATTGTCAATCGCCTGCGCCTCATAGTAATCGTGGTCGCGGATCATAAGGTTGTAAAGCGTCACGATCAGCGGAATGAAGACCACCACGCCGAACAGCACCATCAGAACCAGCGTCCTGCGGAGAATGGTCCGGTTGGCACGCTGCGACTGCTCCGCGCGCGAAAGCTTCGGTTCGTGTTTTTCCCGTTTCAGGGGGATGATTTTGCGTGCCATGTTCCTGCCTTTCTGCCCGATTGTGAAAACAAGGGCGGTTTACAACTCTCTGGAAACCGCCCCTGTCACGCTCTATTGCTGTGTCCTGCGGCTCTTCTTCCTTACTCTATGCCGCCGCCGGATGCAGATATGCAATCAAGTCGGAAATACTCTGCTCGATTGCACCGATCATTTCGCCGAGGATGCTGCTCTTTTCCGTCGTATAGATCTCCGCCTGATCGGTTCCGGTGAGATTGACGTAGACGATCTGCTCCTGCGAGGGCTTGCGCAGTCCCAGCTCTGACGCCCGCTGCTCAATTGCCGCAAGATCGATCTTTCCTTCGTATTTGCTTTGCAGCAGAAGCTGCTCTTCCTGTAAGCTCTGGAGCCGGCTTTCCAGACGGCTGACCCGGCTGGACGCCTCAAACAGCTGCACGTAGCCGAAGATGACGAGAATCATCATACATGCCGTGATTGCCGCGCCCAGAATCGTAAACGGGGCAATGGCAGTTCTGGCGCGGACGCGCGGACGCTTCTGGGGCGCCTCCTGCGGAAGCTCGCGGCGCTCCGGCTCACGAACCGGTTGGCGAACGGTGTTTGCGGAGTAGACGTCATAGGCTGCCGCGCCGTTTGTGCCGTAATATGGATTGCGTTCCGCAGCCATGGTGCTTCTCCTTTCTTAGACTCAGAGCTTCACCGCCACGCGCAGCTTTGCACTTCTGGCGCGGGGGTTTTCCCGCACCTCCTCCATGGTGGCGATGATTGGTTTTTTGGTCAGGACCTGAATTTTCGGCGTTCTGCCGCAGACGCACACGGGAAAGCTCGGCGGGCAGGTACAGCCCTTTGCGGCATCAAGCATCGCGTTTTTCACGATGCGGTCTTCGAGCGAATGGAACGTGATGACGCAGAGCCGCCCGCCGGGGTTCAGGTGGTCGATGGACGCGCGCATCATGCGGCTGACCGCGCCCAGCTCGTCGTTGACGGCGATGCGGATTGCCTGAAAGCTTCGCTTTGCCGGATGCTGCTTTTCGCGCAGCGCCCGCTCTGGCATGGCGGATTTGATGATGTCCACCAGCTCCAGCGTCGTCTCAATCGGGCGGTCGGAGCGCACGCGCTCGATTGCCGCCGCGATCTGAGGCGCATAGCGCTCCTCACCGTATTCATACAGAATCCGGCGCAGCTCGTCTTTGGGATAGTTGTTGACAATTTCATAGGCGGTCAGCGAACTGCCCTGGTCCATGCGCATGTCCAGCGGCGCGTCTGCCATATACGAAAAGCCGCGCGAGCCGTCGTCGAGCTGCGGGGAAGAAACGCCCAGATCGAAGAGCATCCCGTCAATCTTGTCCAGATTCAGGGCGTCCAGGATCAGGGCAATGTTTTCAAAGTTATCATGCACCAGCGTAACCTTGCGCGCGTGGCGGCTGAGCCGCTTTTTTGCCGCCTCCAGCGCTACCTCGTCGCGGTCGACACCGATGAGTCTGCCGTTTGTCAAGCGGCGGCAGATCTCCAGCGAGTGACCGCCGCCGCCGAGCGTTCCGTCCAGATAGATGCCGTTCGGACGGATGTTGAGCGCGTCGATGCACTCCCAAAGCAATACCGATTTATGCGAAAACTCCATCAGAAGCCCAATTCCTCCATCACTTGCGCCAGATTCTCCGGCGTCAGGGTCTCCATCTCCAGCTTGTCATACGCTTCGCTGTCCCAGATCTCCGCATGACCGCCCTGTCCGATGAACGTGACCTCCTGCCGGATACCGGCATACTGGCGAAGCTCCGTCGGAATGAGGAAGCGTCCCTGCTTGTCCGGCTCGCACTTGGCGGCATTGGCAAACAGGAAGCGCATCTTGCGCGCCTGCGAAATGGGAAGCGCGTTATATTTGTCCAGAATCGACTGCCAACCGGCTTCCGTGTAGACAGACAGGCAGTGGTCCAGACCCAAAGTCACATAAAAAGCCTCGCCGAGCTCGTCGCGCAGCTTCGAGGGAACGAACAGTCTGCCCTTGGGGTCGACCGTGTGTCTGTATTTTCCGTACATTCCCTCTCACCTCGCTCCCATTTCATCTTTTTTACTCCACTTGGCTCCACTTCACTTATATAATAAAGGTCGTTAACATAAAATGCAACCCCTTTTTTCAAAATCG
>DPCD01000202.1 GCA_003516765.1 Clostridiales bacterium
TCCTTTGGGCAACTTCTTCGCGGTGGCTCGACACCGCGCTTCTTTGCGCAGCTAAGAAGCGTGGGGTCGAATCTTCCAGGCTGGCAGGGTGCTGCCAGAAAATCACACCCCCAGATAGCCTTTCAGCACCCGCAGGGTATTTTCCACGCCGTCGACGTGACTTCTCTCATAGCCATGACTTGCGTACACGCCGGGACCGATCAGTCCGTGGCGGATGTCCGAGCCCGCGCCGAGCGTCGCCTCCACGTCCGAGCCGTAGTGCGGATACACATCGAGCGCGTAGCTTGCGCCTTCCTGTTTCGCCGCGTCGATGAGCTTGCCGACAACCTCATAGCTGTAGGGTCCGCCGGAGTCCTTCACGCAGATGGACACCTGCTTTTCCGTGCAGGAAAGCCCGTCTCCCACGCAGCCCATGTCCACACTGATCGCCTCGCTTACACCAGACGGCACCGAGCCCGCGCCGCCGTGCCCGACCTCTTCGTAGACCGTGATATGTGCGTAGACCCGTCTGGCAGGCGCCTTGCCGGTGTCGTGGAGATATTTTGCCAGCCCCAGCAGCACGCCGACCGAGAGCTTGTCGTCCAGGAAGCGGCTTTTGATATAGCCGGAGGACGTGATTCTCGTGCGCGGCTCAAAGCAGACGATGTCTCCGACCTCCACGCCGAGCGCGCGCGTCTCGTCCGCCGTCTTCACATCCTCGTCCAGAACCGCCTCCACGGTATCGAAGCTGCGCTTGGTCTCGCCGTACTGCCCGTTCACATGGACCGAGGCGTTGCACAGCTGCACCGTGCCCTCGATGATTCTGCCGGTTCTGGTATGGACGCGCACATTTTCGGTCTCCGCGTTTTCCGCGCGCATGCCGCCGAGCGGCGTGAGCCGGAGTCTTCCGTTCGCCTTGACCTCTGCCACCATCGCGCCCAGCGTATCCGTGTGCGCTTCGAGAAGCAGCGCATCTTTTTCGTCCGCGCCGCCGAGGTTGACCCGCACGCCGCCCTTGGTTGTCAGCTGCGCGTCAAAACCGAGTGAGGAAAACGCCTCTTTGACCCAGTCAGCCGCCTTCCGCGTGTAGCCGGACGGGCTGTCGATGGCAAGCAGCTCGCACGCCTTTGTCGCCGCAAACTCCGCATACTTTCGTTCCATATCGCAACGCTCCTGTCATATTTTCAGATACTTAGATTTTAGCACAGCTTTCTCATTCGCGCATCATAAAAATGTCCGCTTTTCCGTTGCGCTTTTGCGCCAGATGTGCTATGGTATTACAGCGACTTCATACGGAAAAGGTTGTGTCTTCTATGACGGTAACATATCTCGCCTGTCTGGCGCTGGGCTATCTGATCGGCTCTCTGAGCGTATCTATCCTGATCTCCAAATACATCTTCCATCAGGACGTGCGCACCCTGGGAAGCGGCAACGCGGGCGCGGCAAACGCGGCAAGAACGCTCGGCGCGGGCGTGGGGCTGCTGACGCTGCTGGGCGATTTTCTCAAGGGCGTGATCTCCATGCTGCTCGGCTCGTGCCTCGGCGGCGCGACGGGGCTTGCCATCGCGGGCGCGGCGTGCATGATCGGGCACTGCTTCCCCATCTACTTCGGCTTCAAGGGCGGAAAAGCCGTCGCCACGGCGGCTGCGGTTGCGCTGATGATTGACTGGCGCGTGTTTTTAAGCGCGTTTGCCGTCTTTGCCATTGTTGCCGCGCTGAGCAAAACCGCGTCGGTATCCTCGATGTCCGCCTCAGTCGCCGTCGCGGCAATGACGCCGGTCTTTACGCGCAACCCGGTTCTCATTTCGCTCGGCATTTTCACGTGCCTGCTGGTGCTTCTCATGCACCGCAGCAACATCCGAAGGCTCATTTCGGGCACTGAGCCGCACTTTCATTTCGGCAAACACCCCGGCAAACAATAACCAGGTTTCTTCGGCGGTCCGCAAAAGCGCGGACCGCTTTTTTCTTGACAGCGCTGCAATATCATTATATAATATCGTCAAACGATATCGTGTTACGATATCGGAGCTGCTTCGCCAGGGAGGGATTATATGCCGCGCAGACCGCTTGAAAATCTGACGGAATCGATGTTCTATGTCCTGCTGGCGCTGCGCCGGGGTCCGATGTGCGGCATGGAGATTGCCGCTTTTTTGGAGCGCGCAACGAACGGGCGACTTCGCATCGGACCTGCAACGCTTTATACGGTACTGTCCAAATTCGAGGAAGTAAAGTATATCGAGGAAATCGCCGTCGAGGGGCGCAAACGCACCTACCGCATCACGCAGCGCGGCGTGGAGGCGTACAATGCCGAGATAAACCGGCTGACGGCGTGCTTAATGGACGCGGAAACGATCGGAGGGCTGCTGCATGATTAAGCTTTGGAAAAAAGAACGCTGGCTGCTCGTTCCCTGCCCGGACTACGATGTGGCGGCAATGGAAGCATGGCTGGAGCAGCAGGCGCAGAAGGGTCTGTTTCTGTCTGCGGAAAACGGCTTCTTTCTCGGCTTTGCCTGCTTTGAGGTCGGAAACCCGAAGCGTGTGCGCTACCGGCTGGACGCGATCCCGAAGGAAAAGGTCTTCGCGGATTTTCCCGAAAACAAAGCCGCTGCCATCCAGCTTGCGCAGGAGATGGGCTGGGAATTTGTGACCGAGCGCAGGGAGTTTCTGATCTACCGCTGTGACGATGAAACGCTGCCCGAGCTGAACACCGACCCGGCGGTGCAGGCGCTGTCACTCAGGCGCGTGCAAAGTACGCTCTCGAACCGCGTCTTTATGTCCTTCTATTATCTGTTCATCTATCCGGTCCTGCTGCTTTCTTTTCGTCTGCCGGCGTTGCTTCTGAGCGTAATAACACTCGGCACGCTCCGGCTTCTGGCGCTTTTGCTCATTGCCCTTGTGCAGACCCTCGGCGCGGTATGCGACTGGCGCAGGCTCAGAAAACTCCGGAATCACCTGCAAGCCGGCGGGCGCATCGAGCATACGCAGGAAAACCCCGGCTGGACGAAACGCAGCGTCGCGGAAAAAATCGCAAATCCCATTCTGACCGCCGTCTGGATTGTGCTGCTGCTCAGCTTCGTGGTAAAGACAGGGAACCCCGCGCGCAGCACACAGACAGACCTCAACGCCTCCCCGCTTCCCGCCGCATCGTCTTTCCTGACGCTCCCGCAGGAGGATGCCGATGAGCGCGACGAGCTGACGCTTCTGGCGCGCCGCGATATTCTGGTGCAGGACAATATTTATACGCTCGAAGAGCGCGCGGGAAGCTTCCGGTATGACGCAGAATACTACGACATGCGCGCGCCGTGGCTTGCCAAATGGCTGGCAGACGATTTTGCCCGCTATGACGCGCGGGGGATCTTCAGCAGCCGCACCTATCGGATCACTAGCCTCGATCTTCCTGCGCTGGACGCCGACACCGCCTATTGCTATTTCCTGCAGGATACCCGCCGCGGGCATTATTGGGGGCACCGCGTCATCGTGCAGAAGGGCTGCAAGGTCATCTCCGCGGACATCTGGTGGACCTATGACAGCGACTTCCCTGCCGAGACCTTTGCCCGCGCGCTGCTCACCGCAATTTCCGAATAGACCGACAAAATCCAGGCTGCCAAGCAGCCTGGATTTTTTGTGCGATTTCGTATCAATAACCCGCCGACCGGTCGACCACATGCCGAAGCGGCTTGCCTTCCAGATAGCAGTCGAGATTTTCCATACAGATTGCCCAGATGGCGCTCTGCACATCGACGTTTCCCTCGAAGCTGGGTCCTGCGATGTGCGGCGTGATCAGGACGTTTTCCATGTCCCAGAGCAAAGACGATTCTTCCAGCGGCTCCGTTTCCAAAACGTCCAACACCGCGCCGCCCAGAAAACCCTTTTCCAGCGCGAACACCAGATCATCGGTTTTCACAAAGCTTCCGCGCCCGACGTTTACAAGCAGCGCGCCCTTTTTCATCGAACACAGCCTGAACTGCTCCCTGTCAA
>DPCD01000035.1:0-10981 GCA_003516765.1 Clostridiales bacterium
ACGCCGATTCGCTTGACTGCATTCGTCATGGAAAAGTCTCCTTTTGATTCAAATTACTTTCACTATACCACACAAAAAAAGAAAAGTAAACACGGAATCATGAAAAATTTGTGACAGAACCCAAAAGATAGCACAATTCAGGTCTTACGGCTGACGCGGAAAACTTTAGGAAATCTTCATAATTATTCCGCCGGATTTCTGGTATAATAACTAAGATAGAGAACGGAAGCTTACGAAAGACAGGGAGGAAGGGCATTGAATCAGGCAAGTCAGATTTTAGCGGAGGTCAAGAAGGCGGTCTGCGGCAAGGACCGCGTGCTGATCTGGGTACTTACGGTCATTCTGGCAAAGGGGCACATCCTGCTCGAGGATATTCCCGGCGTCGGCAAGACGACAATGGCGCTGGCGTTTTCCCGCGCACTGGGGCTGGACTACGGGCGCGTACAGTTTACGCCGGACGTGCTGCCGAGCGATATCACGGGCTACAGCATTTTTGATAAGGAATCCGGCACGATGCGCTATCAGCCGGGCGTCATTCTGTGCAACCTCTTTCTTGCGGACGAGCTGAACCGCGCGACGTCGCGCACCCAGTCGGCGCTTCTGGAGGCAATGGAAGAGGGGCAGGTCACGGTCGACGGTGTGAGTCACCGGATTCCGGAGCCGTTCTGCGTCTTTGCAACCCAGAACCCGACAGGCGCTTCCGGCACGCAGCTGCTGCCGGATTCGCAGATGGACCGCTTTACGGTCCGCCTTTCGATCGGCTATCCGGCACCAGCGGACGAGCGCGAGATTCTGCTCAGCCGCCAGAAGGGCAATCCTCTTTTGCAGGTGCGGCAGGTCGTGACGCGCGAGGAGCTTCTTTCCATGCAGCAGGAGGCGGCGAATGTGTACTTAAAGCCGGAGCTGGCGGACTATATTGTCTCGCTCGTCGGCAAAACGAGGCAGGACCCGATGATCGCGCGCGGCGCAAGCCCCCGGGCGACGCTGTCTCTCGGCGCGATGGCAAAGTCGGTTGCGTATGTGCAGGGAAGAGACTATGTTCTGCCGAAGGACATTCAGGCGGTTTTCGTCTCGACCTGCGCGCACAGGCTGCTGTTGTCTGCCGAGGCGGACGCAAAGGGAATGCGCGCGGAAGAGCTGCTGGAAAGTATTCTGAAATCCACGCCTGCGCCGAGAATTTAGCCATGTGCAAAAACAGACTGATGTATCTGGCGTCGCTGGCAGGCGTTCTGATTTTTCATACGTATTATACCGGCTGGTTTTCGTGGTATCTTTTGATGCTGACCGTGACGCTGCCGTGGTTTTCTCTGCTTTGCAGCTTAGCCCCAATGCTGCGTCTGCGGATCTCCGCAGACATGCCGGCGTCGTGTCTCATGGGGCAGAGCGCGCATATCCGGCTGGCAAATGCGGGCGCGCGGCGCTTATCGCCGCCCTACCGGCTGCAGAGCGTGGTGTATGACTGCATGGGAATGAGCGTCAGCCGTCAGAAAATTTCCCTTTCCGGTTCTAAAACCGCGCAGCTCGAGCTTGCCACGCATCATGCAGGCGCTTACCGGTGCATGCTGGAAAAAGGGAGCGTGTACGATTATCTGGGGCTGTTCCGGTTCCCGCTGCGGCTGCCGGAGCTGGGAGAGCTGCTTGTTCTGCCGGAGGATATCCAGCCGATTGATACGCCGAGCCTCACCCAGCTTACGGCAAGGCGCTACCGCGCAAAGCCTGCCGGCGGTTTTTCCGAGACGCACGAGATGCGCGCCTACCACCCCGGAGACTCCATGCGCGATATCCACTGGAAGCTGTCTGCGAAGACGGATAGCCTGATTGTCCGCGAGCCGATTGAGCCGGTGCGCGGGCAGGCTGTGTTAAGCTTCGATCTGGCGGGTACGCGCGATGCGGTGGACCGGACGCTGGGGCTGTTGCAGTGGATGTCCGGCTGGCTTTTGTCACAGGAGCTTTCGCACACGGTCTGCTGGCTGGACCCGGAGAGCTTCGAGCCGCAGACGGCGCAGATTGCGTCGGCAGAGGACCTGCGTGCGCTTCTGGAACAGCTTCTGCACACGGGTCTCAGGGACGGAACACCGTCCATTGCCAATCGAAGCTTTCCGGCGGCGGACTGGCGCTATCACATCGGGCAGACGCAGGCGGAGGTGGCAGTATGATTGCGGAAAAGCAGAGCCTTCGTGCGGCGCTTGCCGCAGCAATCTGCGCGTTCGGCGTGAGCTTCGGCGCGGTCTTCTGCCCGGTGAGCGCATTCGGTCTGCCGGTTGACAACTGGGCGCTGCTGCTGGTGTGTCTGGCGGCGTCGATTGTGTTTTCGGTGATTTTTGCCGTCTTCCGCCCGGTTTACGGCTTTGGTGCAGCGGCTGTCGCTGCCGGTGCGTTTGCGTGGTTCTTTCACGGGGAAGCCTTGCTGAGCGCTATGGGGCTGCTCGGCGGGATTCTGGAAGAATATGTGCAGGCGTTTCATTTTTCGATGCCGCAGGCGCTGGCAGACGCAGCGGAAAGCGGCGCGGACGCGACAATGGCGCTCGGTATCTTGGCGGCGCTGCTGGCGCTCTGCACGGTCTGGACGGTTCTTTCGCGCGGGTCGCTGCTGGGCGTGTTTTTAGCGAGTCTGCCGTTTCTCGTCGTGTGCCTTGTGATTCTGCAGACCGAGCCGGCGACGCTTCCAATGCTGACGCTCACAGGCTCTTTGACGCTGCTGGTCCTGACGCAGAAGCTGCGCTTTGATACCACGCAGTCCGGACACCGGCTGACGCTGCACCTGATGGTTCCGGTTGCAATTCTGCTGGCTGCGCTGGCGCTGCTTTTTCCGCGATACGGCTATGAGCGTTCCACTTGGTCCAAAAGTCTCTCGCCCATGGTCAGCCGGACGGCGGAAAAGCTCACGATCTTCCGCAGAAACGCCGCGACCGGACAGGTGGAATTCGTCTCGCCCTTTACCCCGAGCACACTCGGCAGATGGGTCTGGGATTCGAACGTGTCGAGCGTGAACCTGAAGCGCGTCGGTCCGCAGCGAAAGACCGGTCGGCGTGTGATGCAGGTCTACAGCGACGTGCTGTACAGCAATCGTCTGCGCGCGGACTCTCTGGCGGTTTACGAAAACAGCAGCTGGCGGGCACTGACGGACGAGGATTATGCGGACTCCGGCGTCAGCCCCGGCGTGCTGCTTGCGCCGGATGTGCAGACGCTCGGTTACGGAACACCGGTCCGGATTACCATCCGCACGGATATGAAATCGTCGATCTTCTATGTGCCGTACCGCCCGTTTGCCGCGCCGGAGGACGGAGAGGTCGTCTATGATGCCTACATCAAAAACCCGAGTCAGCTGACGGAATATACGATCGAAACCGCATTTGTCGAGGAAACGGCGGACCGGAACGCGCAGTATGAACGGTTTGTTCATCGGACCTATACGCAGCTGCCGGACGATATCCGCCCGGACCTGCAGGCAATTGTCTCCGGGATTGACGGCGCGGACGCTTCCGACACCAAAACGGCTGCGCGCGCAATTGCAAAATATGTTTCCAAATCCAAGACCTACAGCCTCGACACGCCCCGCGCGCCGGAGGGCGAGGATTTTGCGCTCTGGTTTCTGCGCGAGAGCGACACCGGCTACTGTGTCCATTTCGCCACGGCAACGGCGCTGCTGCTTCGTGCGGCCAATATTCCGTCGCGCTATGTGACGGGCTATCAGCTCAAGGTCGACGCCGGACAGTGGACCGACGTGTCGGAGGACGACGCGCATGCGTGGGTGGAATATTATATTGACGGCATGGGCTGGCAGATCATGGACGCGACGCCTGCGGAGGTTCTGAACACACAGACGCAGGACCAGCCGCAGCAGGAGCAGCCGCAGAGTCCGTCGACCGGTGAAGAAAAGACGAACACGCAGGACACCAATCAGCCGGAAACCGCAGCGCCGGAGCCTTCACAGAGTGACCCGGAGCCGCAGAACGAAGCGCCTGAAAAAACGACTGGCGCTGCGGCGCTGCATGTCGTATGGAGCGTTCTTTTCGCGCTGCTTGCACTCTGCGTTTGGCAGCTGCTGCTTCTGAGTCTGCGGAAAGCCGCGATGCAGACAGGCTCCAATAACAAGCGTGCGGTTGCGTACTGGCGGCATATCGAATTTTTATGTAAACTTGATAAATCGGAACCGCCCGAAGAGCTTCGGGAACTGGCGCTCAAGGCGCGCTTCAGCCAACACAAGCTCGATGGCAGCGAACTGGAACTGCTTCAAAGCTTTTCCGGGCAGAAGACGCAGCAGCTTCTTGCAGATTCCGACTGGCTGAAACGCTTCTGGCTGCGCGCGGGGCTCGCGCTGCATCCGGAAATCCGGCGATAAAACACGCGCCGGTGTGCCGCAGAACGCAAATGACACACCGGCGCGGCGCGCTTGACAAGCGCAAAAAAGCATTGTACAATACACAGGCAAATGCCCCAGTAGCTCAGGGGATAGAGCATTCGCCTCCTAAGCGAAGGGTCGGACGTTCGAATCGTCTCTGGGGTGCCAGACAAACGCGGAAGAAGTAACATTCTTCCGCTTTTTTTGAATCACAGGAAAGCGCAAGAGAAAGAAACGAATGAGGAAAATTAAATGAATGTGATCAGCTTGTTCAGCGGCTGCGGCGGTCTGGACCTCGGATTTGAGAGAGCAGGGTTTGATATACCGGTAGCAAATGAATATGACCCGACGATTTTTGAAACGTTCAAGGTGAACCATCCCAGAACCCATCTGATTGAAGGCGATATTCGAAAGGTAACGAAGAAAGACATTGCGCAATTTCTTTCCGGAGACGTGGATGGTATCATCGGAGGACCTCCTTGTCAGTCCTGGTCTGAGGCCGGCGCTCTGAGAGGAATTGAAGATGGCAGAGGGCAGCTTTTCTTCGATTACATTCGTATCTTGAAGGAATTTCGTCCCGGGTTCTTTTTAGCCGAGGAGGCAGGGTACGATGTTTCTTTGACGATGGTCAACGCGAAAAATTATGGCGTTGCGGAGGAACGGAAACGTGTTTTTTACATCGGATTCAGAAACGATCTGCACATCGATTTCGTATTTCCGAAGGGCTCAACCGAAGACGACGAGAAGAAGCTGACATTGCGGGACATCATTTGGGATCTGCAGGAAACCGCAGTTCCTGCCGGACCGAAAAACTACCACAATCCGGAAGCAATCAACAACAACGAGTATTTTACCGGCGCGTATTCTCCGATTTTCATGTGTCCCCGGAGTATGAGCCGTCCAACGCGGCAAAGAAGCTTCTTGCAGAGCACAAGCTCGGCAAGAAGACCGGTCAGTGCTTTACTACACATGGCCGGAAAAAGGTCGCCCCGTGATCGACGAGAGCCTGTATACCGGCAAGTATAACCCCGACATTCCGAACTTCATCCAAGCAAATGAGGCATGCAAGCTTCTGGAAGAGGGCGTCTGCTCGCTGGAAGAGTGCGACACCGCCATGGAGCTCGGATACAACATGGAAGGTCCGATTCATTACATCCAGAGATTTGAGCCGCAGCAGATCGCAGACGCGCTGAACGCGGTTGCCGATCACTTCGGCAAGGAAATTTTCAGACCCGTTGCTACCATTACCACGGGCGCATATAAAAGAGGCTGACGCAATGCGGCGCAATTCAATTGAAACTCAATTGCGCCCATTTTCGCTGCAAACTGCCGTCCGCTTCTGAAAAGAGGAGAACAGTATGAAAAAGTGTATTATCATTCCGGATTCGTTCAAGGGAACCATGTCTGCGCTGGAGTTCTGCCAGATTGCCGAGAAGACGGTCAAGCGCCATATGCCCGGCTGCGAGGTGCTGACCATTCCGGTGGCAGACGGCGGAGAGGGAACGGTCGACTGCTTCGTCTGCGCGCTGGGCGCGGAGAAAATCAAGCGCAGCGTCTGCGGTCCGTGGCAGGAAAACGTCTCTGCCGCCTACTGCGTTAAGGACGGCACCGCGTTCATTGAAATGGCGCAGGCGGCTGGTCTTCCGATGGTCGGCGAGCACAAAAACCCTGCGAAGACGACGACCTTCGGTGTCGGCAGCCTGATTCGCGATGCCGTGGAGCAGGGCTGCAAAAACATCGTCATCGGTCTCGGCGGCAGCTGCACCAACGACGCCGGCGCCGGCGCTGCCGCAGCGCTCGGAACGAAGTTCTATAACGAGAAGGGCGAAAGCTTTGTGCCGACCGGAGACACGCTCGAACAGATTGTGTCCTACGATACGGCAGAAACTGAGCGCCTTCTTTCCGGCTGCACCGTCACTGCCATGTGCGACATCGACAACCCGATGTACGGCGCGCAGGGCGCGGCGGCAATCTTTGCGCCCCAGAAGGGCGCGGATGGAGAAATGGTCGCGCTTCTGGACCGGAATCTCGTCCATCTCGGAAATCTCATGCAGCAGAAAACCGGGGCAGATATTGCAAACATGCCGGGCGCTGGCGCTGCGGGCGCATTCGGCGCAGGCATCGTCGCGTTTCTGGGCGGCAAGCTCCAGTCCGGCATTGAGACAGTCCTCGAGTGCGTCCGGTTTGACGAGCTGCTTGAGGGCGCTGACATGGTCTTCACCGGCGAGGGGCAGATGGACAGCCAGAGCCTGCACGGCAAGGCGGTCATCGGCATCGCGGGAAGAGCCGCGAAGAAGCATGTTCCGGTCACGGTCATCGTCGGCTCCGTCGGAGACGGCGCAGAGGGCGGCTATGAGATGGGTGTGAGCGCCATTTTCAGCATCAACCGCCGCGCCGAGAGCTTTGATATCTCTCGCGGCAAGACCAGACAGAACTTTGAAGCAACCATGGACGCAATTGTGCGCCTTTTGGCACTGAAAGCGTAAGAAAGGGGGAGACGGCAATGGACCAGATCAGCCCGGGGCTGCAAAGTGCGCTCGCTTCCTGGGTCAACACGAAGAACATGCAGCCCATCGTCGATAAGATCACGCCCTTGATCTGGACGGATATCAACATCGTCAATGCCGACAGCATCATTGTCGCCTCGTCAAAGCCGTATCGCATCGGAAAGTAGTCGGCGCTTCGGATCTGCCCTGCCGCCTGCCGGCAGAAGCTTCTTACCGGCGCAGCAAGCGCAAACACCCAGACCGGCGCGCAGATGGTCACGTGCAAAAAGCTTTGCAGCTTGCCAGGAAACGGCTCAATGGGCATATCCCAGCGGTGCATGCCGTAGCGCCCGCACCACCAGAAGCCCAGCGTTCCTGCCGTCCACTCCGTCGCCTTGATTTCATAAACGCACGCGCCGGTCCGGTTTGCCTCTTCGTAAGCGAGCTTCCGCCCGTAGCCCATCCGGGAGAAAAAGACGACCAGCCGGTCAGGATTTGTTCCGATGTTGGGATAGTCGGAGCGGTTCACCTGGAAGGCTTCCTGCTTTTCAAACACCCAAGCCGCATAGCCGGTGAGCGCCTGCGTGAGTCCGAAAAAGAAGTATGCGGTTGACATAAAATTCGGCGGAAACATGTAGAACTGGATACAGATCCAGAGCATCAGCGTCACACCGAACACGCCGCTCAGAACTGCACCCAGATGCTTTTTGCCAGCAGCAGCGCTGCCGCGGTCAGATTGGGAAGCCCGTTGACGATCAGAAGCGCGATGCCGGAAAATGTGAGGTCCTGAAACAGAATTTTTGCGAACGGAAGCACCTGAAAGTAGGGGAGCATCGCGTCCATGCCCATCGCTTTTCCCATGGGGTCGAGCAGCATCATGCATGTGCCCGCAACCGCGCCGAGACCGATGAAAAGCGTCCAGAACAAAAGTGCGCGCCGGGTCGGCTGAAATCTTGATGGCTGCTTCATGTGAATTCCTCCATACTATGCTGCCGGAAAGGGGAAAGAACCCTCCGGCTGCGTTCGATCGATAGGCGAACGACGTGCACGAAAGGTTCCTCCGAATCTATCTTTATTGCCTATAACGTGTCAGAAGGTCATTTCCAGCCCGACATGCAGCTGGTGCAGGCGATCTCCCAGGGTTTGCTTCAGAATATCGTAGGCGCGCTGCCCGGTGCAGTGCCCGGTACAGACAAATTCCAAACCAGTTGCGCGGATATTCTGTGCGACCGCGCGAATTTCGGCGTCGGATTTGTTGAACAGATGAAAGCCTCCAATGTAGCCATAGACGTGCTTGTCGGGGAAGGTCTCCCGGACCTCCCGGATGATGTTCACGACCCCGCCGTGCGAGCAGCAGTTGACGATCAAGAGCCCCCGCTCGGTCTCCAGCACCAGACTCTGTTCGTGCGAAAAATCATCCGGCACGAGCCCGCGTGCCGTTTTCTGATACATCCGTTCGCGCTTTCCGATCTGCGATAAGCCCGGCGTCTTGTGCCCGATCAGATACGCGCCATCGGAAAGCAGATAATCGCCGGAAACATGGACGATGCGGTCTTTGTAATCCGTCAGGACATGGCGCGGAAGACCGATGTATTTGCGGAAAATCAGATATCGGGCGTAGCAGTTTTCCTGCGCGCTTTCGCGAAGATAGAACTTTGCCGTCGCGTTTTCCTGAAAGAAGCGGACCATGCCGTTCGCGTGGTCGTAGTGCGCATGACTGAGCATCGCGCAGTCGACGTCCCGGATGGAAAGACCGAGCGCGCGCATGTTTTCGGCAAACAAGCCGGACGCGCCCGCGTCAATCAGAATGCTGCTGCCCCGATGCGCTGCGAGAATCGAAAGTCCCCATTCGCCATGAAGCGGCTCCTGCGGAATGTTATCTACAATGACGGTCAGTTTCGTCTGCATGGTGTTTCACCCTTTTTCGTTTTTCTCCATTGTAAGCGCAAAGCGGCAGCCTCGTCAAGCGTGTGCTCGGATTATTCGCCTGCAGCGGAAGTCTCTCCGGGCAGGATGGAAAACTCCGGATTGTAGACGAAACCCCCGTCCGTGTAAAACCAGACAAGGTTTGCGCTTGTGCCGTTCGGGAAGTGGAAGATGGCAGTCAGCTCGCTGCTGCCGTCGCCGTCGAGATCGGTAAAATCGCAGCTTTGCAGCGCGTCCTGTGCGCCCTGCATCGCCTGCGCGTATTTTGCAACGGCAATCAGCTGTCCGCCCGACGCGTTGTCCCAGAGCAGGATTTCTTCGTCACTGACATCCAAATAGACCGTTTGCTCCGAGCCGCCAAGCAGCATGGGGTAAGAAAGCTCGCGCGCCGGTGCTGCCGGCTGCTCGGGTGTTTCCGGTTCCGGGGAAGACGGCTCCAGCCGGGCATAGACATCGGGGCGTTCCGTTGCTGCTGCCTCGCCGGTATCCGCCGTCCAAATGCTGGTTTCCATTCGCTTCGTTTTCAGAACGACCTGCTGAATTTCACCCTTGACGGGAATGGTCACATCAAAATCGCCGGTTTCAAAGAAACCGAAAACACGTGGATGCGGTTGTCTGGTGTGCAGCCGCCGAAGCAGCCATCGTAAACGGTCTTTCCGTCTTTGCGCACAACCATGCCCGCGATGTTGCTGTAATCGGTCCGGATGCGCTGTTCCAGTTCTGTAAGCTGCGTACCGTTCATACCTGCGCCTCCGGTCGTGTCTGGAGCCAGCGGTCCAGAAACTGCATCTGCGCTTCGGTGTGGAACCAGTGCTCGCCGCCGGGCATGACGGTCAGCGCTGCGCCGGTTTTCCCGGCAAACGCCGATATGGTCTGCATGGAAGTCAGATTGTCATGTTCGCCGTACAAAATGCGCGTCGGAACCTGCCACGAAACAGGATGCTCGCGCACATAGCGCAGATACTGCATGGAAAGCGTCTCGCCGAACTGCGTGGGAATTTCCTGCTTTTCCGCCAGCTCCTGTTCACTCACGCCTGCCCACTGCATCATGTTCTCAATCAGTTGATTCATATCCACAACAGGGGAGATCAGGTACGCTTCATCGACCTGTTCCTGCGAAAGAGACGACAGGGAAAAGAAGGCGCCGATGCTGTTTGCAATCAGGCTCAAGCGCTCGCAGCGCGCTTTCTGCACCCGGAAAAACGCCGGAAACTCCTCCTTCGCCTCCCAGGGCGTCTGCGCGCGGTAATCAAAGCCTACGACCTCCGCGCCCAGAAAGAGCGCTCTGTAGTGTTCGGCTTCTTCCGCAGAGCCTCCTTTTCCGTGTACGTAGATTACGATATGTTTCATAGTGTGTACCCGCTCCTTTGCCTCAGGTTGATGACCGTCCGGTCAGAAATTCCTTCAGCCAGACGATGCCCACCGCCAGCAGTGCAAAGCCGCCGGAAAGCAGCGTCAATACAGTATCGCAGACATCCGCCAGAACCGGATGCATATTCATAAAGTTTTTCATGGTTGGTTCCTCCGGTCTTATTGAACCCGTTGGTAATATTTCCAGAAGCGGATGGTTTTCTGCAAATCCGTTTCGCTTGCAAAGAGCCCCAGTTTCTTTGCAACTGCCAATGCAAAATCGACATACGCATTCGCTCTTGCAGTGGCGACCTGTTTGTCGCAGACCCAATCGTCGTCTGATGCATGCGTCGATTTCACATCGTGCAGGATTCCGGCGTGATCCAGCACGTCCACACCTGCGCAGATTCCGGCAATCAAAGCACCGCGCTGCTTCAAATCCCGCAGAAGGACTTTCACCTCTGCGGTGTCGATCCCGGAAACAGCGCCGCCCGGAACGATAAAGCTTCGAATCTGCGCTTTGTCCAGGTCCTCCAAAGACGCATCGACATGCACGGAAAACCCCTCCATTGCCCGAACCGGCTTTCCGTCCGGCGAGCAGAAAACCAGATCGCAGGGAGAGTAGTTCAGAAAATAGCTCAATATCACGATTTCGTAAAAGCAGCACCTGTCATATACCAGCAACACGTCCTTCATCCGGATACGCTTCCTTCGCAGATTTCGTTATGGTGCGCATATGCCGCGCGATCGCTTACAGAATCCCGAGCAGCGCCGCACTGGCTGCGGTCTGTGCCGCCTCATCCTCGGTCTGCTTCCGGTTTGCAAAGCCTCTTCAAGCGCTCCAGCGCCGCCGGATTGTAGGCAGCGATGCGCCCAA
>DPCD01000035.1:11050-14384 GCA_003516765.1 Clostridiales bacterium
GTGCCATACCCCGGTCACCCCAACACAGTGCCGCGGAACTTCGGTTTATCGCTCATCCGTCTGTATTGAATCGCCATCCGTAAGGTTATAAAGCGCTTCGGGGCTGTTGGCAAAAATTTCCCCTGCCGCTTTGCAATTTTTTATCTCGGCGCAGTCGGCGCAGGTATCAAAGCCCTTCTCCCGGACGCAGGTATGGATGGGACAGAGCTTGTCGCAGAACGGCGTTTTGGGACCGTCTACGCGGCAGCCGGTGCAGGACATCATGTCCGGCGTAATTGGTACCCCGTTGAGCTTCGACCAAAGCGCAGCAGTTTTCTCGCGCAGGGCAGTATCGTTTGTAATCGTTGCGATTCTGGCGTCGCAGGCTTCGCAGTCTAGCCCGCAGCAGCCAATCAGTTGGTTCGTGTGTTTCATCGTTGTCTCCGCTCCTCTGAATCAAAGTATTTCTTTCGTATAATAGTGCCGTTTCCCGGTGTAAGGATATGCTTCGAGGGTAAAAACCTCCCCGTACCCATGATTCTTGTAAAAACTGGGAGCCTGAAAGGAAAAGGTGTCCACAAAGGCATATTTGCAGCCGCGGCGTTTTGCATCCAGTTCCGCAGTCTCCAACAGCCTGCCTCCGATGCCTTGCCCTCGGAGCGATTCGCTGACAAAAAGATACCAGATGCAAAGCCAATTCCCAAAGGTTTCTCTGGTCAATCCGGCGAGCTTTCTGCCCATTTCGTCTTCCAGGAATATGCCGATAGGAACGCTTTGGGATGCCTCGCGGTGCGCGAGATTATATTTCTTTAACATTTCGTGGATCTCGCGGATATCGCGCTCGTTTCCGTCAGCCGTGATTCTGAAATCCATATGCTTTTTCACCTGCCTCACAAATCTTTTGAGCTTTCCTTCTGATGCAATTTCCGGACTGCTGCGGCAGTTATGCCCGCAGGACATCAGACAGCGCGAGAACAGAGCAGCCCTTGCTTTCGTAATAGGAGAGCAGCTCCGGCAGCTTCCGTTTATCATAGCTTGTGATGCAGTCCGACAGCACATGGACGGTATAGCCGTTTTTTCGCATATTGAAGCTGGTGGATTTGATGCACGCTGCGGCGTCAGCTCCGGCAAGATAACACTCGGAAATCCCATGCTCCTGCAGGAAGGCGGCAAACGCCTCACTGGTCAGCGCGTTGCTTTTTGTCTTCGTAAAGATATGGTCGGAGACGACGTTCAGCTCCGGCACCAGCTCTGCGCCGCGGGTTCCAGGTTTGAAGGTCCTCATTCCAGCGGACAGGTTGTTGTGCTGGATATAAACGACCCACAGGTCCTTCCGGACCGCCCAGTCGATTGCCTCGTTGACGTTTTCGATGATTTCTCTGTAGTTTTTCGTGATGTCATTTTGCAGGTCGATGACGACCAACGCACTGTTTTTCATAATGGGTTCCTCCACTGTTTTTCATAATGCTCTGATATTCCGGCTGTCCGACGCGCAAAAAGGAAAACGCAGTGCAAACCGGTTTTCCGGATTGCACTGCGTCTAAGCGTCTGGCGTTTTGATTTCTTCCAATATTCTGTTGCGATAGCGAACCACACAGGCGTATTTGCACTTCGGACAGAACAGGGGAAAGTCCTCCAGCACGGTATGCTGCCGGATCTGTGTTCGCGTTTTGCCGCCGCATTTCGGGCAGCAAAGCCAATCGGTTTTGACATGTTCTTCCTTCACCATTCAAGACCACCTCGGTTCCCTTGCAGCTTTTACAGCTGCAGTACGTCAAATCCGCTTTTCATACGGTTCGCGGTCTTCCGTATCTTTTTCATGCTGGTTCTTCTTGTGCTGCCGTCGACCCGCTCATTTGCCGACCAGCGCGCGAAAGACAGCGTCCCGGTCAAAGGTTCCTGCCGCAAAGCCGGGGACCTCCTTGATTGCCTTGCAGATGCTCAGACTGAAGCCGGTCAGAATGCTCCCGATTTCCCGGTCGGAGTAGGGGCAGTCTCCGGTGACAATCAGGGTGGCAAGACTGTGGACCACGAGCCACAGATCGCGGAAATAGACGTCGGCTTCCTCCGGTGTGATGCGATAGATCTGAACCAGCGTCGGGCGGACTCTTTCCTGCAGATGCAGCATCGCATCCATCGCGCCATAGGAAGGGGTCTGCTTCTGCGTCAGAAACAGCAGCCGGTAGAGCGCCGGCTCTTCGCGCGCAAAGCGGATGTATTGGATTCCGACGCCGAAAAACGGAATTTGTTCCCGCAGACCTTTTTCCGTGTAGCTGTCATAGACGCGCACCGCCGCGTCATAGACTGCCTGCTTGATGCCTGCCATGGAGCCGAAGGCGGTAAAAACCGGCTGGGTCGACGTGCCGAGCGCGCTTGCCATTGATTTTGCGCTCAAGCCCTCCATCCCTTTTTCCCGCACGACGCGCAGTGCTGCTTCCACCATTTCTTCCTTTGTAAACTTGTTCTTCGGAGCCATTGCAGTTGTCCTTTCCGCCCATCGTCCTGCTGCTTCACAACGAGCATTATATATTACATATTATACATTAGCGGGCTTTTCATGTCAATACAGCACGGCTTGACAGGAAACAGTGTTTTTGCTACCGTATAAACGGAACAGAAGGACCGCGGGCTTTTTAGGTACACGAGTTCGTGCAACCTAACTGCTTGCCCGATGGTATGATTTAGAGATATTTAACAGGAAGCGATAATCCCATGGCGTACAACGAACTGTTTGCTCTTGCCTTCGTTGCGCCATATCTTGCAAGCGGCAAGAGAATTCCGCCGCAGACAATTCAGGAAATGATGCGCCGCTCGCTGTATCACATCAAATGGTACTTTGCGAGGACCGATCTGAATACCGACAGGGGCAAGGCGGAAAACAAAAAGAGCATCATGAAATATGTCAAATGGTACACGCCGGAAAAAGAGCGGCAATATCCGACGTCCTTCAAGGTGGATCTCGTCGGGCAGCCGTATGAGGGCGCGTGCTATTATCGCATTACCCGCTGTCCGGTCTGCGCCTATGCGGAAAAGCTGGGCGTCTCGGAGCTGATGCCCCTGTTCTGCGAGCTGGACGAGGTGATGATCGCGCTCCAGCGCGGCGTTTTGCACAGGACGCAGACGATCGCGGGCGGCGGGGACTGCTGCGACTACTTCATTACGGGAGGCAAGGCGTAAGCTTCCGGCTGCGCATGTTTTTTGGAAGAATGTTTGCGCTGCAAAACAATCGGGTCTGGCGTAAAGTTTGCTCGTTGACAAGCAATTTCCTTTTCCGTATAATAGAAAAAGCGAGTACCTGCCGGCAGTCAGGCTAAATAGTCTGGCTGCCGTTTTTATTGTATAAAGAAAACCACCG
>DPCD01000182.1:0-4295 GCA_003516765.1 Clostridiales bacterium
CCCGATGAGATCGACTACGTGATCCCCGGCAACGACGACGCGATCCGCGCCATCCGTCTGATCGCCTCCACCATGGCAAACGCGGTTGTCGAAGGCCGTCAGGGCGAAGAGAACACCGAGGCTCCCGCAGCCGAGGCTGCCGCTCCCGCCGCGGAATAATTGCACAATCAAAAAGCGCCCGCCGCGCGACGGGCGCTTTTTCAGAATCGAACGATACTATTTCAATTAGGAGGAAATAACAATGGCATTTACTGCTGCTGATGTCAAGAAACTGCGTGAAATGACCAACGTCGGTATGATGGACTGCAAGAAGGCGCTCACCGAGACCGACGGCGATATGGATAAGGCAGTCGAGTGGCTGCGTGAAAAGGGCCTGGCGAAGGCTGCAAAGAAAGCAAACCGCATCGCTGCCGAGGGTATGGCATACGCTACCGTCTGCGAAAAGTGCGGCGTCGGCGCTGTCGTCGAGGTCAACTGCGAGACCGACTTCTGCGCGAAGTCCGCTCCGTTCGTTCAGTTCGTCAAGGATATCTGCCAGGTCGTCCTGCAGGACAACCCCGCCGACGTCGAGGCAATCAAGGAATGCAAGTACCCGGGCACCGATCTGAAGGTCTCCGAGGTCCTGCCCGAGAAGGTCATGTCCATCGGCGAAAACCTGCAGATCCGCCGCTTCCATCGCTTCGACAAGAACACCTCCGTGTCCTATGTCCACGCGGGCGGCAAGATCGGCGTCCTGGTCAACCTCGAGGTTGAAGGCGGCATCGACGCGACCACCATCGGCAAGGACATCGCTATGCAGATCGCAGCGCTCAACCCCCGTTTCTGGGACAAGAGCCTCGTGACCGACGACGTTCTGGCAGAAGAGAAGAAGATTCTCGTTGCGCAGATGGACAATGATCCCAAGATGGCTTCCAAGCCGCAGCAGGTCAAGGAAAAGATTGCAGCCGGCAAGATCAACAAGTTCTACGAAGAGAACTGCCTGCTCCAGCAGCCGTTCGTCAAGGACGGTTCTGTCTCCGTCGAGCAGTACATGGCTGCCGCCGCGAAGGAGCTTGGCGGCAAGGTCAAGTTCGTCGACGCTGTCCGCTTTGAAAAGGGCGAGGGCATCGAAAAGAAGCAGGAAGACTTCGCTGCAGAAGTCGCTGCGCAGATGAACATGGGTAAATAAAATAAGAAGCCCGGAATGGCACGCCATTCCGGGCTTCTTATTTAAAAAGGGCTGCGCCTCGACTGCGCGCATAATTTTTGTCCCAAAGGGACAAAAATTCCACACTTGCGAGGCGATAGGAATTTTTCCGGTCGGCGGAGCCGCCGGATAAAATGTCTTTCATTTTATTTCGCCCTGCGGGGCGAAACTCTACGAGGTTTTTGATCGGATACCGCTTTTTTGCACGTTTGGAAGGGCATGGTTGCCTTCCGACGTGCAATTTTTTTGTGTGCGCGCCGTATATATGAAAGGGGGGAGAAAAGGCAATGACGGAGGAAGAAAAAACGATTCTTCTCACACGCCACGACGGGCTTCTGCAGCGGCAGGAAGGACGCATCAAGGAATTAGAGCGCCGGCAGGATGATCTTGACAAGATGGCAAGCTGTGTTGCAATGCTGGCACAGCGCCAGGAGGGCATGGACTCGGACATCAAGGAGATCAAAAAGGACGTCAGCCAGATGGCGCAGCGGTCCGGACGCCGGTGGGACATGATTGTGGAAAAAGCGATTGCCGCGATTGCGGGCGCGTTGGTCGGCTTCATTCTGCTGAAGCTGGGACTGGGATAAGAAAAGGAGGAAGAAAACATGCAGACATTCATTCGAAAAATCACAAGCAGAAAATTTCTTGCCGCGCTCGCCGGTGTGGCAACGGGGCTGGCGATGGTCTTTGGGGTTGACGAAACTGCCATCAGCACTGTCGCGGGCGCGGTGACGACGGTGGCAAGCGTCGTCAGCTATATCATGTCCGAGGGTATGGTGGACGCGGCTGCCGTCGGGGCGGCGAAGGACAAATGACGAGCGCACACGCCGGGAATTACACGCCGGGGCGGCTGGAGCCTATTCGCTATCTGGTTTTGCATTATACGGCAGGCAGAAACGACTCGGCAGGCAGCAATCTTCGCTATTTCCGAGACAATGTCGTCAAGGCGTCCGCGCACTATTTTGTGGACGATCTGGGGTGGCTGCAGTCGGTGGACGACGGCGATACGGCGTGGAGCGTCGGAACGGCTGGCATCTATGTGCAGAAGCATCCGGACTGCCGGAACGCAAACTCCATCAGCATCGAGCTCTGCTGCCGCTATGCGGCGGGGCAGTATGTGTTTTCCAGAAAGACGGTCCGCAACGCGGCAAGACTGACGCGGCTCCTGATGACGCGCTACGGCATTCCGATCGAGAACGTCCTGCGCCACTTCGATGTGGTCAGCAAGCGCTGCCCCGCGCCGTGGGTGGACGACGAGTCGCAGTGGCAAGCGTTCCGGAAACTGGTAGAGGAGGAACTCGATATGACAAAGCAGGAGCTTCTGAGCCTGAGCGGCACGGGCGACCATCCGTCCGACTGGGCGCAGGAGGCGGTGCAGTGGGCAAAGCGGACCGGCATTGCCGCCGGCGACGAACAGGGGAACTTCGGCTGGCAGCAGCCGGTGACCCGCGAGGCGCTTGCTGTGATGCTCTACAGGCTTTCGCAGCTGCAAACGCAGAAAAATTGAATAACGCACGCAGGGACCGGCACAATTTGTGCCGGTCCTGAGACTGTCAAAAAACGGTTGCTTTTTGACAGAAAGGGCTGCGCCTCGACTGCGCGCATAATTTTTGTCCCATTGGGACAAAAATTCCACACTTGCGAGGCGATAGGTATGTTTCCGGTCAGCGAAGCCGCCGGATAACATGGATTTCATTTTATTTCGCCCTGCGGGGCGAAACTCTACGAGGTTTTGCAACAAGCTGGGGACCGGCACAATTTGTGCCGGTCCTTTTCTGCTTTTCGGGGGAAGGAAAATGGAGTTTTTTTGCTGGAAACATTTACACAGAGCGCTTTCTATACTATAATACAATCGCGAAAAAGTATTTTGACGAAAAAAGCAGGAGAGGGCGTTTGCCCGAGAGAGGATATGAAAAGAGGGTTAAACATCTGCTGCGGCGTTTTGGCGCTGGCGCTGCTGTTTGGATGCGCGCAGAGCGTGCCGCAGCAGGAGCAGGAGCCGAAGGCGGAGCCGGTCGCTGCCGGGGCTTTTGCTGCGGAGGTCGAGCCGGAATACCTGCAGCACGCGGCATACATGAGCGCGCCAAAGGGCTTTTTTGGACCCGATCAGCCGCTCCGGCGTGCAGAGGCAGCGCAGCTGGTCTGCAATCTGGCGGCGCTTTCCCCGAAGAATCTGCCGGAAAGCGGCTTTGCGGACGTTTCGCTTGATGCCTGGTATTACGGGGCGGTCTGCGCGGCGGCAGCATATTTTGAAGTGCCGGAGCAGACTCCGGAATCAACGATAGAGCCGGAACCGGAAACGGCGGACGCAGAAACCTCCGATTCGCCGGAGCCGGAGCCTTCCTATTTCAGACCCCGGGATGCTGCGCTTGCCTATGAGCTGCAGGCGGCGCTCACGCGCGCGCTGGATTTGCCGGATACGGCGCTTCCGGCAGGCATGACCGACATGACGGTTCTGACGCGCGCGGATGCGGCGGTGTTGGTCAACCGGCTGCTTGGCAGAACGCCGGACCGGGACGCGCTGGATGCGGTTTCTTACGATCTGCTTCTGGACATGCCGCGCACGGACGCGCGGTATGCGGAGGTGCTCGAAGCGGTTTTTCCGCATGAATATCTGGAAAGCGCAGGCGAGCAATGGAACCTGCGGGCGCTGGAGATTTTCCCGATGCGCGCGGGCGCGCACACAAAGGACGGTCGCGGCTTTGTGGTCGATGAGACCGGCTGTGTCGTCCGGGAAAACGGGCTTTTTACCAGCGGCGGCTGGACGTATCTTTCGGATACGGACACGGGCTGCATTTTTGCGGACGGCGCGCTTCACCGGACGGACGGGCATGTGGTCCTCAGCTTACGCGGCGGGCAGCTGCTGCAAGACGGCGCGCAGGGCGAGTACCTGTTTGACGAAAACGGCTACTATACCACAGGAAGCAAAGAAATAGACGTGCTTCTCGACGAGGCAATCGCCGCCTGTACGACGCAGGATATGACACCCGAGCAGATGCTGCGTGCCTGCTATGACTATGTGCGAAGCTATAAGTATCTCGGGCGCAACGCCGCGTTTGGGTCGGACGTCAAGACGCCGCCCTATGAAAAGCTGCTGGAATTTGCGGAA
>DPCD01000182.1:4506-5014 GCA_003516765.1 Clostridiales bacterium
CGGAAAAAATTCTCTCGACCGGAAAGGGTGACTGCTATAACTTTGCCGCAAGCTTCTGCCTGCTTTCCAGGCGGCTCGGCTTTGAGGCGGCGTGCATCATCGGAGAGTGCGGCTACGTGTGGAACTGGCGCCCGATTGCCCACGGCTGGGTCGAAATCACGAAGGACGGACAGACGCTTCTGTACGATCCGCAGATTGAAAACTACAACATTCGCGCCGGTATCAGCAACGACGACTACGGCGCATACGGTGTGCGCTATGAGACGGCGCACGCCAGATATCTCAAGCATTAAACGCGCAGAAAAGAGGAGAACGGTTTTGAAAAAGAGCATTGCCATTTTGATGTTGACGCTTTGTCTGGCGCTGCTGTGTGCCTGCGGGGAAACGGCGGAGCCTGCACCCGAGACGCCCGCGCCGGATGCGCAGGACGCAGCGGCGCAAACGCTTCCGGAGATAGCTCCCGCCGCGCAGCCGGAAGCGCCTGCGCAGGAACCGGAAGAAGCAGCAG
>DPCD01000182.1:5198-7876 GCA_003516765.1 Clostridiales bacterium
TGGAGGAAGCGCCCGAGGAGCCGAGCGCATTGGAAACGGCGCTTACCTTCGTCGATCAGGACGCGGCAGCGCTGGTGCAGGCAATCGGAGAGCCGCTGGAAACGCAGTATGAGGCGTCCTGCTCCGGACCCGGCGACGACGGTGTCTGGACCTACGACGGCTTTACGGTCTATACCTATCGGGAAAACGGCGTCGAGACTATCGTCGACGCGGAATAAGAGGGAAACGAAATGAAAAAAGTAATTGCTCTGCTGGTGGCGCTGGCGATTTGTGCAGCGCTCTGCGCGTGCGGAAACCGGCAGAAGACGCTGGAAGAAACGGACCTTTCCATGACCGTGAACGGCGTGGAGGTCACAACAAAGAGCAGTGTGGATACCCTGTTGGGGATTTTTGACGGGAAGTATGAAACGGCAGAGGCGGTCTCCTGTGTGTATTCCGGCATGGAGCGCACCTATTCGAATGAAACCCTTTCCGTGTTTACCTACCCCGGCGACGACGGCGCGGAGCATCTGATGGAAGCCTATGCGCAGGCGAACGTACAGACTGCGCGCGGCATTACCATCGGCAGCAGCCTCAAGGATGTGGAGGACGCCTACGGCTCGGATTATACCAGAAACGGGAATGTCGTGTCCTTTGAGCTTCCTTCGTCCGATGAGCAGACGGTTCCGGCGGGAATCTATTTTGAACTGTATGACGATATGGTGATTGCCATCGGCATTGTTTGCGAACATCGCGTGCAGTGAGGAAGCGGGATGCGAAGACTACTCATTCTGACGCTTGCCGCGCTGCTGCTGGTTCTGGCGGCGTGTGCGCCGAAGCCGTATGAGCCTGCGGGAGAACCGACGGGCAACGCGGCGCTCGATGATGCGGTGCTGTCACTTTTACAGGAGCGGTGCAGCGCAAAGAACAGCGAGCAGGAAAACCTGCGGGCAGTCTATGATTTTATCGCCCACGATATTACCTACCGCCCGGGAACGGCAGACACGAGCGGCGGTTTTTCGGATGAACTGACCGAGCAGCTTGCGCTGGAGCTTTTGCACAAGCGCAAGGGAAACTGCGACGCGCAGGCGGCGCTGATGGCAGTGCTGCTGCGGCGGATGGGATATGAAGCGCAGCTGGTGCAGGGGACGTTTGTGCGCGAGGAAGGCGCGGAGCCGGTCGACCATGCGTGGGTCTATGCGCTCGTCGGCGGCGAAGGCGTCTACTTTGACCCGCTCTACGGCGGAAGCTTTGCCGAGCGCGCGGAGGATTACTGCATGGCACCCGCGGCGCTGTTAAAGGAAACGCACCAGTGGGACGAGAATGCGTTACAATGAGGAAGAGCCTATGGAAATCCTGAGAAAACTTGCGCAGCTTGCCGGGACTGACCGCACGGCGATTGTCTACGGCGACGGGACGCTTTCCTACCGGACGCTTGATCATTGGTCCGATGCGTTTGCCGCTTATCTGAAGAAGACCGTACCGGAAGGGAAAGCACCGGTTTTGATCTACGGGCACAAGGAGCTGGAAATTCCGGCGTGCATGTTTGGAAGCCTCAAGGCGGGGCGCGGCTATGTGCCGGTCGATGTGACGTATCCGCCGGAGCGTGTAACGCAGATTGCCGCAGAGGCAAAGCCATGCGTGATTGTGGACCTTACGGGCACGTTGGAGCTGCCGGGACTGAACCTTTCGCAGCTGCGGGAGATCTTGCACGGACCCTGCGCGCCTGCTTCGGAAGACGACTGGCTCAAGCCGGACGAGACCGCCTACATTCTTTTTACCTCCGGCTCGACCGGAAAGCCCAAGGGCGTGCAGATTACGGCAAAAAATCTTGCTGCGTTCCACGCAGGCGTGCGTCCGTTTTTTGACGGCATGCAGCCCGGCGGTGCGTTTCTGAACGAAATTTCCTATTCCTTTGATGTTTCCGTCTGCGCGCTCTATGAAGCGCTCGGGCGCGGCATGACGCTCTGGACGGCAGACCGGACGGCGCTGGAAAATCCGAAGCTGCTGTTTGATATTTTGAAGCGGGCAAATCTTACCGACTGGGTGTCTACGCCGTCTCTTGCCGAGCTCTGCGTGCAGTCGGACCGGTTCTGCGGCGCGCTGATGCCGCAGCTGCGGCAGATGCTGTTCTGCGGCGAGGTGCTGACCAAAAAGCTGACGCAGGAGCTGATGGCGCGCTTTCCGGGTGTCCCGATTGTCAACGCCTACGGTCCTACGGAGACGACCGTTCTTGTGACTGGTGCGCAGATGACGAAGCGCATGCTGCAAGCGGATGCACCGCTTCCCATCGGCTATGCGTTTTCCAACTGCGAGGCGCGCATCTGCGGCGCGGAAGGAAAAGCGCTCCCGGAAGGAGAAGCGGGCGAGCTTTGCCTGCTCGGAGAAACGGTCAGCCCCGGGTATCTGGGAAGACCGGACCTCAACGCGCGCGCGTTTTTTGAAGACGGCGGCAGGCGCGGCTACCGCACGGGAGACCTGTGCCGGATGGAAGACGGTTTGATCTATTATCTCGGCAGGCTCGACAATCAGATCAAGCTCAACGGCTTCCGGGTGGAGCTGGAGGACGTGGAAAACAACCTCGTGAAGGTTTCCAATATTGCAAGAGCCGCTGTTCTGGCGGAGATGCAGGACGGGAAGGCAGTCGCGCTGACCGCCTACGTGATGCTGGAAAAGCCGGACGGCGAGGGGAGTCTGCA
>DPCD01000017.1:0-4485 GCA_003516765.1 Clostridiales bacterium
GAAAAAGTCCTGATTTCGCAAGAAATCAGGACTTTCTGGTTGCGGAGGCAGGACTCGAACCTACGGCCTCCGGGTTATGAGCTGTTTCAGAATGGCACAGTTAACCATTTCCGGCCATTTCGGGCAGCATTGCATGCAAAAACGGCTGCTTTCCGGCAAGCTTGGTTCCGCTGTTTCCGTGTACTTTTTCCCGTTCTGGGTCAGAGTATGGGTCAGGAATGAGAAGAAGCAGAAAAAAATCCCGTCATAGGCAGCGGAAAAATCGAAGATAGTATCCTTTGCACCATGGCGCAAAGCAACCATATTTTGCGCTGCTGAAAACAATCTATAGTCCTTTTCAGATATAGTGAAAGGATAAAAAACGCGGGCGTATGATGCTGCCATACGCCCGCGCTTCGGATTTATACCTTGATTTGTTCAGCAGTAGTACTCCATCGGGTAGGTGAGGTACTCGACCGGCTCGAGCTGATCGCAGGTGACGTAGCCGGCGGGGGCGCGGAGCAGGGACGGGATGCGGTTGATGACCGTGGCGCAGGTGTGCTCGACGGTCGCGGGCTTCACAACGTGGAACTCCGTCTTCGGCTCGCCGAAGATCTCCCAGTCGCACAGATCGCCGTCGTCCGGTCCATAGACCTTGCCGATGGTCTCCTCCTCGACGGTGATGCCCTGCATGGTCTCGATGGTAACGACCGCCGACATGCCGATGGCGTTGCCCGCCTTGATCTCCTTGCCGAGCGTTTCGCTGTAGATGTCCTTGTCGATGATGCAAGGGACATGCTTCTGCGAAATGCTCTTGATCGTGAGGCCCAGCTTGTTGCAGATCGCCTCGGCAGCATTCCACGCGTAGGACGGCTCAAACTCGGTCGGGTGTGCGATCTTCGCTTCAAACTCCTCCGGCGTCAGGTCGCAGCCGTGCGCCTGCGCCAGCGCGATGCCGTACTCGTCCACATTGTAGCTGTAAGCGCCCTTGATCTTCGTGATGTTGTGGCAGCCGGCGGCCACGAGCCCGACCATGTTGATCCAGAAAATATCCTGCATGCCGCTGCCGGTGATGGTGCAGCCGTTCGCCTTGGCCAGCGCGTCCAGCTTGTTGATCATGGCCGCAGACGTCGTCCAGGGATAGATGGCCTCCTCGCAGGTCGTAATGACGTTGATGCCGCGGGACACGCACTGCTCGATCGCTTCATAGATATCGCCGATGAAGCTGCGGGTCGTGATAATGGCGACGTCGGCGTCGCACTCGTCAAGGACTTTTTCGGCATTGTCGGAGATGATGATGCCCGTCTTGACGCCAAGTCCAGCCCAATCGCCGATGTCTTGGCCGACCGACGCGCCGTGGCCGATGCCGCCGACGATCTGCGCGCCATGCTCATAGGCATAGCGGAGGGTGTACTTGCTCATTTTTCCGCAGCCGTACTGCACGATCTTGATTTTTTCCATGATAAAAGCTCCTTTCTGTAATACATAGCTACTATAGTAAAGTATATTTCCCCTCCAGAGAGAGTCAAGCATTTTGTTATACATTTAACAAAAATGTTACGACTTCTCCTCCGCTCAAACCATCCCTGCTTATTCTGAGACAAAGGGCCGCACCGAAAATCAGGTGCGGCCCTCTGCCTGCATAGGAAGGGTTGGTTATAGGAGAAGATCTTTACTGATCTGGTCTGCTCAAAACAGCTCACCACTGCTGTTTAGGGCCGTTGTTTTCTGCGGCATCTGGTGGATCACGTTCCACGCCTGCACTGCGATCTCCGGCAGGAGACCGTAGGCGACCATCAGGTCGCCGTTTTTCATTTTCAGCGTGTCCTGCGTGATGGGGATATAGGTGAGGTCATGGTCGCCGCGCTTATGATCTGCGCAGCGCACAGCGACCTCCCAGGCAGCCTTTTCGAGCGCTTTTTCTTCCGAAAGACAATGATACTGATCGCGCCGCTGCCGGTTTTCCTTTGCCGTGCTCGCGATGCCGAGGATACCGCAGATCACCCCGGCCGCACCGCACAGCCGAAATACGCCTTCGCCATTCCAAAATACGGCTGAGAGAACAATGCCGAATAACAAAATCAAGGCGAAAGGCAGGATATCTTTGATCCCCACACCGCTCAAGTCCTTTTGCAGCTGCGCGCGGGCACAGTCGGCGCACACATCAAAATGCACGCTCTCGCCGAGCGCCTGCACGCGCTTTTCCTTGAACTCCCGAATGTGCAGGGTGTGGATCTCCAGCGCCCGGAAGCGGTACTGCGCCGCGTCACCGCACTGGATACAATCAGACTTCGTCATAGCATTTCACTGTGCGTGGGACGCGCCGGTGTTGGCGCGCCCCGCGCTTTCACGCCGCCGTTACAGCAGCGAACCAAGCGTAGAGAGCAGCAAGCTGCCGATGATCAGGATGATCGCGCCGCCGAGACGGGACGAGATCTGCGCAAAGGGCATGAGCTCCATGCGGTCTGCCGCGGAAAGGACCGCCACGTCGCCGGTGCCGCCCATGTTCGCCATGCAGAGACCCGCGGTGATGCCGGCCTCGACCGGATAGAAGCCGACCCACTTGCCGACGAGCGCCGCGCCGAAGAACGCGCCGACACAGGTGACAAGGCAGAGGACCAGATAGGTGAGGCTGAAGCTTTCAATGACCGTATCAAGACTCAGGTAGCAAAGGCCGATACCGACGAGCAATGTGGTCGTCAGGTTCTTCATCACAAACTGGAACCACTGGTAGCAGGCGACCTCAATGTTCTCCGGCAGGAGGTTGAAGATCTTGCAGATAGCCACGGTGATGATCATCCAGGCGTAGGCATGGATGCTGACGCTCGGAACGAACTTCGACCAGATCTTGGCTACGATGAAGCCCCAGGCGAAGAACGAGTTCGAAACGAACAGGCCGATGCCGAGGTTCTTCACGTCGATCTTGTCGCGCTTGGCCTGCATCTCGGGGCTGATCTCCAGCTCCTTGGGGTCGACCGTACCGGCCTGCATCAGCGCGCCCTGGCCGTTCCAGCTCTTGCTGGCGATGACCTTGACGATGATACCGGCAAGGACGATGGAGATCGCGTTGCCGATGGCGACCGCGGGCGTCATCACAGAGATGGCCTCCGCCGCCGTCATGGTGTTGGAGCTTTCAAAGATCTTGGACAGGGGCACTGCGCCGGCACCCATGCCGCCGCCCATGATGGGCAGCGCGATGAGCAGCAGCGCCTTGATGGTGCCGTAGCCCATGATGGCAGCCGTGCCCATGCACAGGGCAAACGAAAGGATCAGGCCGCCGAAGATCGCGGGGAAGTAACGCGCCGCCGCCTTTTTCAGCAGCGTGCTGTTCATGCCGAGGATCGAACCGGTGATCAGCGCGGCGATGTAGAAATCGAGGAACGCGCCGGTCGGCTGGAAGAACGAGGTGATGTTGCCGACAAGGTCATAGTTGCAGGCCATGTTGTAGACCTTCGTGCCGTCCTCCAGCGTTTCGGTCAGAGCAGGCAGCAGGTTAAAATAGTTCAGCAGCGCCGTACCGAACAGAACAACGATCGCACCGCCGCCGAGATAGGAGCGGATGATGGGCGTCTTCTCGCCGATCTCGTAGAGGATCGTGCCCAGCACGATCATGAATGCGAAGCAGCCGGACATGCCCTTGGGCAGCGTGCCGGTGTAGGTCGCGATCAGCACCAGCACGGCAAAAATCGCAAAGTAATACCATGGAAGATTAAACAGCTTGTAAGTTTCCTTTTTCCCTGACATGAGAAGTCCCTCCCGAATTGATTTGATTTTTCAGGAAAACTGGTATATTCTGTACAAAACGGATCAAATGCGGGCCACGCCGCTCTTGCGCGCGGCCTCGGCGACGGCCTTGGCCACCGCGGGACCGACGCGCGGGTCAAATGCCGCGGGGATGATGTAATCCTCGGAGAGCTGGTCGCCGACAAGGTCTGCCAATGCTTCGGACGCCGCGACCTTCATCGCCTCGTTGATGTCGCTCGCGCGCACATCGAACGCGCCGCGGAAGATGCCGGGGAATGCGAGCACGTTGTTGATCTGGTTGGGATAGTCGCTGCGGCCGGTCGAGATGACCTTCGCGCCGCCCGCCTTCGCCGCGTCGGGGAAGATCTCCGGCGTCGGGTTCGCGCAGGCGAAGATGATGGCGTCCCTGTTCATCGTCTTGACCATCTCGGTCGTGACAGTGTTCGGTGCGGAAACGCCGATGAACACATCCGCGCCCACGAGCATATCGGCGAGCGAGCCTGCCTTATGGCTCAGGTTCGTGACCTCGGCCATCTCGGTCTTGATCCAGTTGAGGCCCTCGCGGCCCTTGTAGATTGCACCCTTGCGGTCGCACATCGTGATATCCTTGAAGCCCGCCGAGAGCAGCAGCTTCGTGATGGCGATGGCCGCCGCGCCAGCGCCGGACGTGACGATCTTCACATCCTCCTTCTTCTTGCCGACGACCTTGAGTGCGTTCGTCAGGCCCGCCAGCGTGATGACGGCGGTGCCGTGCTGGTCGTC
>DPCD01000017.1:4644-9315 GCA_003516765.1 Clostridiales bacterium
GCGGTGCCGTGCTGGTCGTCATGGAAAATGGGGATGTCACACTTTTCTTTCAGCTTGCGCTCGATCTCGAAACAGCGCGGCGCGGCAATGTCCTCAAGGTTGATGCCGCCGAAGCTGCCGGAGATGTTGTAGACGGTCTCGACGAACTCGTCCACATCCTTTGTCTTCACGCAGATGGGCAGCGCGTCCACATCGCCGAAGGCTTTGAACAGCACGCACTTGCCCTCCATGACCGGCATACCGGCCTCGGGGCCGATGTCGCCAAGGCCCAGAACGGCGCTGCCGTCGGTGATGACCGCCGCGGTGTTCCAGCGGCGCGTGAGCTCATAGCTCTTGCTCGGGTCCTTCTGGATCTCGAGGCACGGCTGTGCAACGCCGGGCGTGTACGCAAGCGCCAGGTCGTCCTTCGTCTTGACCGGCACGCGCGTCACCATTTCGATCTTGCCCTTCCACTCGCCGTGGAGGCGGAGCGATTCTTTTGCATAATCCATAACATTACCCCTCCGTTTGAATCGTTTTATCACCCTTTGGATGATGCAAAAGTATACATTTTTCGCCAGAAAAGTGGAAATACGAATCAATTATCTGCTATATAAGGATTTTATATATCCCCCCCAAAAGGAGGTCAAATATGAATATCAGCTACGACAGCTACCGCGTTTTCTACTATGCAGCAAAGTATAAGAGCTTCTCAAAGGCCGCTGCCGCGCTCTATAACACCCAGCCGAATGTCACGCGCATCATCCGCAGGCTCGAAGCCGAGCTGGACTGTGCGCTGTTCTTCCGCTCGGCGCAGGGCGTACGCCTGACGCCGGAGGGAGAAAAAATATTCGCCCACATCGCCATCGCCTTTGAAAACATCGAGGCTGCCGAAGCGGAGGTCTCCTCTGACCGGAGCCTGCAAAGCGGCATCCTCCACATCGCCGCGAGCGGCCTTGCGCTGCGCGGCTGCCTTTTGCAGGTGCTCGCGCAATACCGCAGCGAATATCCGCGCGTTCGCATCTATCTGACGAATCACTCGACCCCGCAGGGCCTTGCGGCCGTGCAAAACGGTCTTGCCGATTTCGCCGTCGTGACCGAGGGCTCCGTCATCCCCGACTCCCTCATGAAAAAGCAGATCGGCGAAATTCAGGATATCCCCATTTGCGGCGCCGCCTTCGCCGAGCTGACACATGAGACCGTATCGCTCAGCCGCCTCGTGGACTATCCTATCGTCGGCCTGACCGAGGGAACGTCGTCCCACGACTTCTACTCCCGCCTCTTTCTGTCGCACGATCTTCCCTACAACCCTGATGTAGAGGTCGAGACCATCGACCAGGTGCTGCCGGTCGTGCGCAGCAACCTCGGCATCGGATTCGTGCCGCGCGAGATGCTCTTCGGCGAGCCGGAGCGCACCGGTATCTTCCCCATCGCGCTGAGCGAACCCATCCCGCCGCGCAGCATCTACCTCTTCCAGCGGAAAAACCAGCCGCTGAGCATCGCCGCCAAGCGCTTACAGCAAATGCTGCTCGAGCCCCCTTTGCAAAAGGCGGTGCACTGACAGCCCACGCCGAACAAATAACGAAACGCTCTTTCTTTGCCTTCTTGACAAAGAAAGAGCGTTTTCCTATCATTACGCCTCGATCGATCACACTTTAATTGATCAAGGCGAGCATACGCATGGCATTGAAAGATCATTCTCCGGACGATAAGACCACCGTGGCGGCGAAGAAGAAATTCCGCGGCAAGGGTCTCAGGCGGGCGTGACCGCGCCGTGCGGATTCATCGATTCAGGCCGCAGCGCCACGCAGACCGCTGCACTGTAGTCCTCCGTTTCGTTCCGGTCGATTGCTGTGAAGCGGATCTGATCACAGGCATAAAAGGGGAAAATTCTAATCGATTGTTGAGCTGCGTATCGCTGATACTTTCTGCGCTGCTGAAGGCAATAAAAAGGACATCTGCTCAACTTGGGCAGATGTCCTTTTTTCAAAATTTTCGAAACCGTTCCCTCATCTCATCGTCTGTGAATTCTCCGCGCTCCGCCTGCTCCAGTACCTGCATCGCTTGCGCAACGGCGGTGTTCCACTCGTCCACGCCGATCTTCCCCCTGCTCTTTCTCTGCTTTAACCGATTATAAGTGCGGTCATACTCCACGCGGGCCGGACTGCGGTTCGCCTTGCCCTGCGCTTCCTTGCGGTGCGCTCCCACCTTCCGGCAGGTCCTCTCCGTCTCACCAGGCGCAATATTGCCGCAGTAGCAGGTGTTGTAGCCAGCGGTCAGCAAAAAGTATTTTCCGCAGTTATGGCACTGCCGCGGCGCGTTCCCGGTTGCCAGTCCGCGGTAGAACTCCGTGTGCAGGAAATCGTGTAAATAGTTGAAGGTCGTCTTCTCTGCAACGAAGCACTCACCCTCGTTTTCTTTCCGCATCATAGGAACGAAGTCGATCTCCACAGAAAACTTCTGGTCAAAGTTCTCATCGAAAAACAGTGCCCCGGTTCGGAGCATATCCGCGTAGAAGGATGAGTACGCCGTTCCATAAGCCGCGATGTTTCTTCGCTCCAGCGGCTCAAAGTATTTCTCAGTCATGATCCTGAGCTGCAAACGAAGCGTCCGTACTCTGTCTGCAAAATGCGCCAGATCATTGAGCATACGCTCGTACATCTCGCGTCCCTCCGAGTGTGTATCCTGCACCTGCTCCCATTTCTCTTTCTGCTCGTAAAGTCTTTCCAGCAAATGATAGCTGAGCTCCAGATCCATATTCAGGTCACGATACACCGGCATGGTAAAAATAATATCCCAAACAGCGTTCAGCTTCTCCTGTGCGAAGGCCGCAGCGTTGTTTGTTTTTTCCGTGAGCAGTTCCCGCGCCGCAGGGATGAACGCCTCCACACGGCGGTCGATCTCGCTCAATACCTCTTCGTCCATGTTCGCGATATCCACACAGCACTGCCCAATGGGATAACTCGTATCACTGAAGTAAACACGTCCATCATAGAAAAATGTAGTAAACTGGTCATAGGTATAGGTGTGCGGAATATAACTACGCTCTGCCATAATGCCTCCTTGTATCCGATGAAGTTTTGGCATTTACCGTAATACGTTCAAAGCTATTGTCGAGATGCTCTGCGTATGTTACCCTCATCGTATCAGATGGAACACCGAAAATCAATCCAAGCAAAAGGAGACGTGAATGAAATGTGCTGCTAAAAGAAAATGCCGCTGAACTGTTGCAGCAGCTCAGCGGTACGCCGCGTTTCGGAAAAACGCAGACGCCATCTGCGAACAGTCTAACAGAGAGACCTCCGAAACGCAAGGATCTTTTCTCTGAATTCCAATACGCGGAGGTAAATTTCTTGAAAGAGTCAACCTACAAAAACTATGATGACCTGCCGCTGTTCCTTAACGCGGCAATGGTCGCACGAGTACTCGGTGTCGCGCCGTCCAGCGCATACGAGCTAATGCACGAGAAGAACTTCCCCACGCTGCGCGTCGGCAGCCGCATGGTGGTGCCGAAAGAGAAATTCATCGAATGGGTCGAGCAGCACACAAAGGGTGGTGGTAATACGTGAGAAGAACAAAGCCGCCGATTGGCTGGGAACGCGCGAAGAACTGCTTCCCCGTTCCGAATGAACTGCTGGACTTCGACCTGCCTGCCGGTGCGGTCGCGGTGTACATCTACCTGCTGCGTCACGCGAACCGTAAGACGAATCAATGTCATCCGAGTGAAGCAACTATCGCGAAGAAGCTGCATCTCTCGCGCAACACGGTTGCAAAACATGTTCGTCTGTTGGAGGAACGCGGTCTCATCATCACAGAGCGCACCACCGTCATCACGAAGCAGGGCGTCAAGCGGAACGGCAATCTGCTCTATACGCTCCTCCCGATGCACGAGGTCATGGAGCGTTTCTATGAACGACAGCTCACAGCGCTGGACAGCGCAGCGGAGCGGCATCTAGTGCAGGCAATACTGTCTGCACAGCAGGGCGCGTGAAAGCTCCGAGCGCTTCTCTTCTGCACTTCGACGCAGCGATGGCAAACCGAGAAGCTCGCCAATGCAGCGCAGAAACCAGCAGCGGGGCTGCGCGTTCCTGCGGGACCGCGTCGCCTCGGGATATCGACGCACAATGCGTGCGTCGATGTCCAGAAGGCTCTCTGCTTCTCCCTCTCACGCATCCTCCGGCCATACAAATAGAACGTCCTGACATCTGTGAGCGGCGTTTCAACGGCTCGCGGCGCAGTACAAGAGTAGTGACGGTGCCAAAATGCCGTTTGTTCATGAAAAGGGATCGCAGCATCTAAACACGCTGGAAAGCTGTCATATTTACGCTTTTTACGCTGCAATACCCAACAAAAAACTTCCGCTGTTTTCGATAGCAGAATCAGTCCCGGTGCCCCCCCAGCGTAAACAGCCCCTGTTTGCCCGTGTGGGCCACTGTGTGCGGTCCTGTTGGTGAGATGGAGTGTGTACCCGCTAAGGCCCATTGAAACGAGCGTGGCAGCGTTTGTGGGCGATGTGTAAGAGAGCCTTACAAATTCTGTTCCGACGATGGAGAAATGAGCCTCTTAGAGTGAGTTTTCCCTCCTGACCATGCCCACTTTTGGAGAGCTTAGCCCCCCTATTTACCCGTTCGATTTTAGCACGAGATAAAGGGCCGCAGTCGCTTCTGCGCGCGGCCCGCCCACAAAGCCCCG
>DPCD01000017.1:9530-9815 GCA_003516765.1 Clostridiales bacterium
AGCCCCGCAGTGCGGGGCTTTCCACGAATTCAAGGCCGCAGTCGGTTTCAGCCTTTTGCACGCCGCACCGCAGTCGGTCCTCAGAAAAGTCCCGGTGCGTCGGGCGTTTACAGCGTTTCTGACCGCACCGGCAGAAAGGAAATAACGAATGAACGAAGATAACAAGAGAAACACCACATTATGGCTTCGCCCCAGCACCATCCAGCGTATGGATAGCTGGCTCGCAGAGGATAACTGCCAGAGCCGCAGCGAATTCGTCGAGAAGGCGCTGCGCTTCTACATGGG
>DPCD01000017.1:10015-11516 GCA_003516765.1 Clostridiales bacterium
ATGGGCTATCTCGGCACGGAGGATAACACCGCGTACATTTCCAAAGCCATCCTGACGGCGATTCAGGGCACGCTGGATGACAACAACAATCGGCTCTGCCGCATCATCTTCAAGTGGGCGGTGGAACTGAACATGATGTGCCACACCATCGCCGCGCACTTCCGCATCGACGATATCTACACGCGCGAGCTGCGCGGCTTTGCAGTAGATGAGGTGAAGCGCACGAACGGTCAGGTGAGCTTCGAGGATGCGGTACAGCATCAGCGGCGCATCGAACCGGATGATGAATGGCCCAATGTGTATTGACACGCCTTAAAATCTGCACAGCAATAGGCAAAGAAAGCCTCTCGCCATTTTGGCGGGAGGCCGGAACACGATTCAGTTGGATGCGGACTTATCCTTCTCCGTAAGTATACGTACGACGCGGCAGGGATTCCCGACCGCCAACACGCCGTCCGGAATGTCCTTCACAACGACGCTGCCGCCGCCAATGACCACATTGCTGCCGATGGTGACACCTGGCATGACCTGCACGCCTGCGCCGATCCAGACGTCGTTGCCGACCGTGATGGAACGGGCGTACTCCAGCCCCTGATTGCGCCGTTCCGCGTCAAGCGGATGACCAGCCGTATAGAACCCGCAGTTCGGTGCGACGAAAACATGGTCGCCAAAGGTCACCTTTGCGCAGTCAAGGATAACCGTATTGTGGTTGGCAAAGAAGTCCTCGCCGATGGTAATGTTGCAGCCGTAATCGCACCAGAACGGTGCAAGGATCGCAAAACGCTCGCCGGTTGCACCGAGCAGACGGCGCATCAGCTCGCGCTGCCGCGTCTCATCAGAAGGCGGCGTTTGGTTGTAGGCAAAGCACAGCTCCTTCGCCGCGAGCCGCTCCTGCGTAAGTTCATCGACGCTTGCATCGTAGAGCAGACCCTGCAGAATTTTCTCTTTCTCTGTCATGTTGCCGCTCCTCCTTGCTCGGTTACCTATTCATTATACCACGCAATGAAAGGCATTACAACTATTCTGCGCTGCTGAAAACAATAAAAACTTTCTCGAAAATATTTTGCCTTCTTCAAAAGAATCAGTAGCTTTCCGGCGCAAGGTGTGGTATGTGTTGTGGCTGCCAAAAGGAGGTGGCGCAATGCAGGACTACATGAAAGCGCTCCAAAAGCAGTTCGACCGGCAGGAGTTTGACAACCTGAATGCATTGGTAGAGTACACTCACGAGGAACTCAAGAAAAGCATGGACATCGTCGAGCGCAAGAAGCTGCTGCGGCTGCTCGACGCGCAGAATACGCTGCTGGTAGAAGCGAGATTGTCGAGCTTCACCGCGGGCTTCAAGCTGGCGCTTGGCATCATTGGAGAATTGGGAGCTTCCTACTCCTTCGATGCCGACGAATTAACTGCAAATGAGGTGAACACACATGGCTAAGCGCAGAGCAAATGGTGAGGGTAACATCAGAAAGCGAAAGGATGGCCGCTGGGAGGGCCGGTACACAGT
>DPCD01000017.1:11717-12106 GCA_003516765.1 Clostridiales bacterium
GCCGCTGGGAGGGCCGATACACCATCGGACGTGACCCGAAAACGGGCAAAGCCGTTATCAAAAATGTTCTTGGCAGGACACAGGCGGAGGTTAAAGAAAAACTGAAGCGTGCCATTGATGAGAACAGAGGGCTTGACGTCATTAAGTCAGGTGAATATACGGTTGGCAAATGGCTCGACCTGTGGTACGAAAGCTACGCAAAGGTCAAGATGCGTCCTTCGTCTTATCTGACTTATCGCGGCTACATCGACAATCATATCAAGCCGTACATTGGCAACATCTCGCTGAGTAAACTTACCACACTGGATTTGCAGACACTCTACAAGAAATTGCTGACAGAAGGACGGGTAGACCGGATCGAAGCCAAGAAGCAGCCCAAGGGACTGAGC
>DPCD01000008.1 GCA_003516765.1 Clostridiales bacterium
CTTTTCAAACCGCAGAATTGGTGGAAAAGATCCGCCGAAGCTTGAAGACGCAATTGCGCGGTGCTGCCCTTATTCTACGTCTTTCATCGTCAGACTGATGCGCTTGCGCTTTTCATCGACCTCCAGCACCCGGACCTTTACCACATCGCCGACCGAGACGACCTCGGACGGATGCTTGATAAATTTGCTGCAGACCTGCGAAATATGCACCAGACCGTCCTGATGCACGCCGATGTCCACAAAGACGCCGAAGTCAATGACGTTGCGCACCGTGCCGCTCAGCTCCATGCCGGGCTTGAGGTCTTTCAGTTCCAGAACATCGGTCCGGAGGATCGGCGCAGGCAGCTCGTCGCGCGGGTCGCGTCCGGGCTTGACCAGCTCCTTGACAATGTCGAGCATTGTAGGAACGCCGATGGCGCAGTCTTCTGCCAGCTTCTGTTCGCCGTAGAGCTTCACCCGCGCGGGCAGCTCCTGCAGTTTCTGCGTGCCGACGTCCATGAGCTTCAGCCCGCAGCGCGTGAGCAGCTCCTCCGCCGCCTTGTAGGACTCCGGGTGTACGCCCGTATGATCCAGCACCTTCGCGCTCTCCGGCACGCGCAAAAAGCCTGCCGACTGCTCAAATGCCTTGGGGCCGAGCTTCGGCACCTTCTTGAGCTGCGCGCGCGAGGTAAACGCGCCATTTTCCTCCCGGTAAGCGACGATGTTCTTTGCCGTCGTCGCGTTGAGACCCGAAACCTGCTTCAAAAGCGGCATGGACGCCGTATTCACATCCACGCCTACCGCATTGACGCAGCTTTCGACCACCGCGCCGAGCGCGCTGTCCAGCTCCTTTTCCGGCATATCGTGCTGATACTGCCCCACGCCGATCGCCTTGGGGTCAATCTTTACCAGCTCTGCCAGCGGGTCCTGCAGACGCCGGGCAATCGAAACCGCCGAGCGGAGGTTCACGTCGTACTGCGGAAATTCCTCCGCCGCAAGCTTGGACGCCGAGTAGACCGACGCGCCCGCCTCGTTGACAATCATGTACGAAACGCCGGGGCACTTCCGAATCAGCTCGACTGCCATCGCCTCCGTCTCGCGCGAGGCAGTGCCGTTGCCGATGGCAAGATGGCGCACGCCGTATCTGTCGATCAGCTTCTTGAGGCTGTCGATTGCCTCCTGCTTTTTGCGCTCGGAAAACGTCGGATAGACGACCGTCGTATCCAGAACCTTTCCCGTCGCGTCGATCACTGCGACCTTGCAGCCGTGCGCGTAGCCGGGGTCGAGCCCCATCGTGACGAAGCCCTTCACCGGCGGCTGCATCAGAAGCGGGCGCAGGTTCAGCGCGAAATTGCCAATTGCCGCCTCGTTTGCCGTATCGGTCAGGCTCGCGCGAAGCTCGCGCTCCATGCTGGGCGCAAGCAGCCGGTCGAAGCTGTCCTCCGCAGCCGCAATCAAAAACGCCATCGCAGGCGTTCCGGGCTTTACCACATGCCGCCTGACCAACTGCATCGCCTGCGCGCGGTCTAAGTCCAGCGAAACCTTCAGAAAGCCTTCCTTTTCTCCGCGGTTGAGCGCAAGAATCTGGTGGCTCTGCAATTTCGCAACCGGCTGGTCGAACGCATAGTAGAGCCGGTACACAGAGTCCTCGTCCGGCTTTGCCGCTCGGCTCTGGCAGAGCGCCCGCTTCTGCATCATGGTGCGCAGGCTTTTCCGAAGCTCGGCGTCGTCCGAGATCTGCTCGGCAATGATATCGCTTGCGCCCGCAAGCGCATCTTCGATTGTCTCGACGCCGAGGTCCGGGTTGATATAGTCCTTCGCCAGCACCTCGGGCGGGTCCATCTGCATCTGCTGCTCGAAAATCGCCTACGCCAGCGGCTCGAGTCCTTTCTCCTTTGCGACCGTTGCGCGCGTGCGCCGCTTCTGCTTATAGGGGCGGTATAGGTCCTCCACCTCGGCAAGCGTCAGCGCCCTGTCAATCGCGGCAGACAGCTCGTCCGTCAGCTTGCCCTGCGCGTCAATCGACGCTTTGACCTCCTCGCGCCGGGTTTGCAGATTCCGCAGATAGCCCAGTCTGGTCTCCAACGTGCGCAGCGTCGTATCGTCCATCGCGCCGTGCGCTTCCTTGCGGTATCTGGCAATAAAGGGAATGGTGTTGCCCTCGTCAAGAAGACTGACCACATTGTTCACATATTCTTCCTTGCAGCCGAGTTCCTCTGCAAGCAGCTGGGGTATTGTTTTCATCCGGTTCTCCTTTCGTGTCCGCACATCCGGCTTCGGCAATCTGCCGGTTTCCGCCCGGTGCGTACAGCATTTTTAGTATATCATAAATCGAAGAAATATGATATACTGGAAAAAACGAAAAACAGGGAGACTGCTATGAGATTTGACACCGTTCTGATTGACATCGACGATACCCTTTTCGACTTCCGCAAAAGCTCCTATCAGGCGCTTGTCAAAGCGTTCTCCGAAATCGGCTTTTCCTTCGGCGAGCAGGAAATGCGCGAATACGAGGTCTTCAACAACCAGATGTGGAAAAGCTTCGAGTTGGGCGAAATTGAAAAGGATTTTATCTACGCCGAGCGCTTCCGCCGCTATTTTGCGTCCATCGGCTTGAACGCAGACCCGGTGGAAATCAACCGCCGCTATCTTCTTGAGCTTGCCGAGGGGCGCAACTTCATGCCGCACTGCCGGGAGCTTCTGCAGGCGCTGCACGGAAAATATCTGGTTGTCGTCGTGACGAACGGAGACACCTACGCGCAGGAGCGCCGGATTGAAATTTCCGGCATGGCGCAGTATTTTGACTACGTGTTCATCTCCGAACAGCTCGGCACCAAAAAGCCCGAAAAAGACTTTTACGACAAAGTTTTCCAGGCAATCGGACCGGCGCGAAGAAAAAGCGCCATCATGGTCGGCGACAGCCTGTCTTCGGACATGCAGGGCGGCAGAAACGCCGGCATCCCCACCTGCTTCTACGGCAAAAAAGAAAACGCCGACGAAAGATGCGACTATGTGATCGAAGATCTTCTCAATTTACTGCCCATTCTGGAAAATGACTGAAAAACCCCGGACGCACATGTTCAGAAAGCGTCCGGGGTTTTCTCATTTAATACGTCAACAACACAATGGACAGAATTAGCTGCATCGTGTGCAGAATGCACTCGAGCATCAGGCGATTGCCGATCTCCTCGCCCATTTTGCGGCATTTGATAACATCCAAAATGTCGAGTACCAGGCAAGCGGCGAAGAGTACCAGCGAGAGGGCAAAGAAAAAGTTGATTTTCACGGCTGGCTCCTTTCTTACAAAAAGGCAGGCAGTTCTTCGTAGAGCTTTCCCGTGCGGTTGTAGCCCTGCGGCAGATACGTCACGGAGTGAATCGCAGGTCTGGGCGCGCCGAACTTCGGGTTGTAGCCGAACAGGTTCACATAGCGTTCGAGGTCCTGTTCTTCTTCCTCCATCGCGGCGAGCAGCTCCAATGTGGCGCGCGCATCGTCGATGGCGCGGTGGGTGTTCTGCGTTTTGAGCTGGTAGGCATCCACGGCGTTGCAGAGCTTATGCGGAAACGGGCGGCGGTCCTTGTAGACCGTGAGCGCATCCAACATCTGCGCGCCCTTTAATACGTCTGCCATGCCGAATTGCGCAAGAAAATAATATAAAAAGCACAGGTCAAACTGCGCGTTATACGCGACGATCAGTGTCTTCCCGCCGAACATTGCCGCAAACCTTTCAGCTGCCAGCCGCTTTTCAATCCCGTCGTCGAGCAGCATCTGCTCGGTGATGCCCGTCAGCTCGACAATCTTGTCCGGAAGTCTGCGCCCTTCGGAGAGCCGGATAAACTCGTCCATGGTCTCCAGCTCGCACAGCGCTCCGTCCGCCTGCCCTGCCTTTAACACGGCAAGCTCAATGATCTCATCTTTTCTGCATGAAATGCCGGTCGTCTCCGTATCGAGCACCAGCACCGCGTCATACGCTTCCAAAAACCGCTCCAGCATATGTTTCCTCCAAAGGCGTCTTTTTCCATATTGTATCACAGAAGCCTTCGTTTTTCGAGCCCTTCCGAAAAAATCCCGGCATCAGTGCCCGGCGACGCTTGCAATCTCCTGCAGCTCGAACCGGTACTCCTGCTGCACGTCCGGGTACTTTTCCCGGTCCACACGACTCAGGAACATGGAAAGCGGTCTTATCCAGAGTCCGCCGTCTGCGTAGAGCTTGCGGTAGATGACAACGGGCTGCTCTGTCTCTGAGTCGCGCGCCACTGCCTCCACCAGATAATAGTCTCCCTTGAAATGGCGGTAGACCCGCCCGATCTGAATTTCCCGCATAGAATCCTCCTGTCAGTAAAAAACGGTATGACCGCGCGGTCATACCGTTTTTCGTTGTATTTCTGATTTCTTCCGGATGCGTTAAGCCTTCGGCTCGTCCTCGTCCTCTTCCAGATCGAATTCCAGCTCTTCGCCGCAATTCGGGCAGACCGTGGAGCCCTCGTCGAGCATCTGCTCGTCGATGGTGATTTCCTCGCCGCAGGTCGGGCACTTCACTTCGTAAAGCACCTCGTCGTCGCCGAAGTCGTACTCGTCGTCTTCCGCGTCATCCTCGTCTTCGTCGTCGAAGTCTTCGTAATCGTCTTCATCGTCGTAGTCGTCTTCATCGAGCAGGTAGTCGTCGATGTTGTCGAGGTCTTCTTCGATGCAGTCGAGCTCGTCCGAGATCGTGTCCACCACGTCTTCGAGATCCGCAACGGTCTCGGCGACGTCGGAGAGCATGTCGACGATTGCGGCAATCATCTTGCCCTCGTC
>DPCD01000175.1:0-2352 GCA_003516765.1 Clostridiales bacterium
CCCTTGACAAAACGTATCAGAAGGGAGGACGCTATGAAAAAAGATAAAAACACGTTGAATAATCTCTCACAAAAAGAGCTGGTTCCATCCAATGGCAGCGGCAGCGGCCTTGCCATGGGTCTAAGCCTTGGCGTCCTCTTTGGGATCGTGACGGACAACATCGGTCTTGGCGTGATGTTGGGCGTTGCCGTGGGGCTTTGCACCGGTCCGGCAATCAGCGCGCTGAAGAAAAACAAGAAAGCTGATGAGCAAGAGGACGATGATGAGAAGCAATACGAGTGTACGAAGGTCTGCCCCGCAAAAGCGCTGCATTAGACCGCATTCCACGCAAATTCTACCGCGGGGGATGTTTTTTCTCCCGGCTTTGCCGTATGCTCAGAGCATCTTCAACGCAGGAGGCATTCCAAATGAACCAGACAGCCATTGGAAGCTACATCGCACGCAAGCGCAGGGAACAAAACCTCACGCAGGAGCAGCTGGCGCAGCAGCTCGGCGTGTCCAACAAGACCATTTCAAAATGGGAGAACGGAAAGTGTATGCCGGACTACAGCATCATTGAGCCACTCTGCGACGCGCTCCATGTGACGCTTCCGGAATTGATGGACGGCGAGGATGCGGCGGAGGACGGCGTGCGCGTCTACGACGATGAACAAATCCTTGACCTGCTGCGCTGCACACAGGAGCTGGAGCGTCAGAAGGGCGTCCTCTGCGGCTTTGTCCTCATTGTCCTCGGCATCGCCAGCAGTGCCCTGTCCAGAACCACCGGCGGAACAGATGTACAGGACTTCTTCTCCGGTATCCTCATGGGTCTGTCCGTCGTGGAAATTCTTGCCGGTATCTGCGTCGCCGGAAAAACGCTCCTGAAGCAGTAAAAACGCACCGTCTTCTTCGAGCCAATCGTTCGGTTCAAAGAAGGCGGTGCGTTTGTTTTGTTTATTGCTTCGGCACATCCTCCAGCCCAAGCAGCCACGCCGGGAGCGTGCGCGTCATGGCTCGTATCTCGCCGCGGCTCACGCCGTGATCGAGCATGAATTGCAGATACTGCCGCATGGCTTCCTCCCACGGAGGGTTCGCCGGATCGCCGCAGTCGGTGGACAAAATGGTATGCGACGTACCGAGCTGCCGGATCGCATCCAGATTGCGTTCAGCATTGCTGATCCACTGCCCGTTTTGCAGCGGCTGGCGGTAGCAACGTTCAAAGATGACGCCGTAATCCTCCTGAAGCGTCTTCTGCTTGGAAACGCTCAGATCCACGACCCAGTATTCCGGGTGCGTGATCACGATCTTTCGCACGTCGGCGTTGCGCGCACCATCCACCACACAGTGAATCTCCTCCGGGGAGATGTGCCCCGTCGCAAGCACGGCGTCATACGCCTTGATCAGAGAAAAGATACTGAGCAGCTCCGGCAGCAGATTGCCACGGCTGTCCGTCATGCGGATGCCACCCGTTTTTCCGCGCTTGCGATATTCGTTCTCCGCGTCCACGGTCGGCAGCCAGATGATCTTCGCGCCCATGCGCAGCGCAGTCTGCACCGCCTGCTCGTTGAGTCCGCCGGCCTCCTGGTTCAAGACCAGTCCGCCGTACATATAAAACGAATTGTCGCCGTGGACAGCCCGATTATATGCGTTGCACAGCGCCGCGCGCGCGACGGTGCTGCAGTGATGCCCCTTGATGACAATCGCTCTTGCACCCGCACGGACGGCTGCGTCCATCAGCTCCAGATCGTTATAGGTCCGGTGAATGACGTCCGGTGCGGTATGGACGTGCAGATCTATGACGCCATCCAGAATGTTTTTCTGCTCTGTGTCCATGAAAGCTCCCTCCTTCGGAAGAAAAAAGCCTGCCGTCTGCGAAAACCGCAGGCGGCAGGCTGACGCAGGATATTACTCGATGGCGATTGCGGTAGAAGAAGCGAGCTTCTTCACGTCCTCCTTCGGGACGATGACGCTCAGAACGCCGTCTTCATACTTCGCCTTGACATCCTCCGGCTTGACATCGCCGACGTAGAAGCTGCGCGAGCAGGCGCCTGCATAGCGCTCCTGACGCAGAACGCGACCTTTCTTGTCCTGCTCATCCTTGTCCAGACCCTTCTGGGCAGCGATGGTCAGATAGCCGTCTTTGATGTCGAGGCTGATCTCGTCCTTCTTGAAGCCGGGCAGTTCGACTGCAAAGCGGTAAGCCTTGGCGTCGTCCGTCTCGCGGATATCGGTCTTCATCAGGTTCTTGGAGTTCTTGCCAAACAGCGGGCTGTGCGAACCAAAGAAACCATTGTTGTCAAAAAATTCATCAAACATATTTTCACCATAGATGCTGGGTACCATAATAATTCCTCCAATATATTTTGATTTCAG
>DPCD01000175.1:2625-3237 GCA_003516765.1 Clostridiales bacterium
TTAAAGATCTTTCGTTCTGGAAATACAGGCACAGACGATGGCGCTAATGCCTTCGAGCAGGAACACCATTCCAACCGTTACACCGACTGCCGCCGCGCTGACCCACGGATCCATCATGCAGATAAAGCCGGCAACCATCAGCAGAATACCAACAGCCAGAACCCAGCCCCAGCCGCGAACGCCGAGGGCGTGCAGATCAAACGCGCTGACGAACCGGGAAATGCCGGAAAACATCAGCCAGACCGTAAAGATAAACGGCAGCGACAACAGCGTGAACCACTGGTTAAAGAGCAGGAACAGCGACATGATCACGGTCAGCACACCGTCGAGCAGCAACCAGCCGGAGCCGATCAGTACACCGCTTGTTCCGGCAAAGACCACGATCTCCGCGATGCCTGCCGCCAGCATGAAAATGCCGAGCATCAAGCCCGCAGACAGAACCGCAACATCTTCATTGCACAAACAATAGACGCCTGCCGCGATCAGCAGGATGCCTGCCACAATATTCAAGATCCGAACTGTTTTTGTGCGCATGCTTTCTTCCTCTTCTCTATTGAAGCTCTTTTCGAACTCCTATTTGTTTTTATGCCCTTAGTTTATTCTTTCTCTGCA
>DPCD01000100.1:0-224 GCA_003516765.1 Clostridiales bacterium
ATGCTCGTCGTCGGCGACCGCGATATCGAAAACGAGACCGTCTCGGTCCGTACCCGCGGCGGCGAGGATCTGGGCGCGATGTCCCGCGCAGACTTCGCGGCGAGAGTTCTCGACGATGTGAAGACCAAACGCATCTGGTAAATACCCAATCAGAACGCTTCCGGCGCTCCGGTTTTTCCGGGGCGCCGGATTTCCATATCTGGGTGTATTCTTCCAACTCCCAA
>DPCD01000100.1:483-3259 GCA_003516765.1 Clostridiales bacterium
CGAAAAAATGTCTTGCTCAGCGCAAAAACTCCTCGCTGCCGGTCACATTGGGAGTTGGAAGAATACACCCCAAACATTTGAAGCGGTGATGGACACAATGTTGCACAGCAAGCGGCATGCGCGGAATTTTTCCAGAAGCGTGAAGAAAAAATGAAGCAAAATAATCGGAATTTTCAGACGCTCCGTCTAAAAGCCCGAATCTTTTGACCGCGATAATCGAAAAAGGAAATAAAAGGATTTCTTCAACGGATGTTTAGGTACTTGCATTTTGGAAAAGTTCTGGTATAATGATACACAGCCAACTTTAGCAGACAGAAAAGCGTCAAAGCACATAAGAAAATTTGACACAGGGGGAAAGAAAAACATGAAAAAACGCATTTTGAGCATCGTGCTTGCGGTGCTGATGCTTCTCAGCGTCCTGCCGACAACGGCGCTCGCCGCGGAAGAAAGTGTTGCTCCGCAGAACGTCGTTACGGCGGAGCAGGGCGGCGTGAAAGTTGAAAAGAGGGCAGAGTGGACAGACGAGAAAAACGGCAAGGCGAAGATTACCTTCACCCTGACCGGCGGCACCATGACCTCTCTGGACATTCCGAAGACGGACATCGTTCTCGTGATCGATAAATCCGCCTCGATGAGTAAGAATGGCAGCCCAAAGATGAATAATGCAAAGAAGGCGGCGGTAAGCTTTGTCGACAAGTTCTTTGGCACGGGTGCAGATCAGGGCTACAAGGACAAGGTGCAGATCGCAGTCGTCTCCTATAGTGATAGTGCGACTACAAATGTAGGATTGACAAATCAGAAAGAGCGCTTAACATCCGCCATCAACGGAATTAGTGCAAAAGGCGGCACGCATATTCAGGCAGGCATTCACCTCGCGCAGCAGATTCTGGACGCAGACAAACGCGAGAAGGTGAAGAAGCTGATCGTTGTTTTGTCCGACGGCGAGCCGACATACAGCTATCCTTTTACCGCGACGGGAACGTTTACCGGATGCACGAAAACAAACTGGTGGGAGGACTGCAACGCTCGGCTTACAAGCTACGGAGCATTTACAGCGGTTTATAGCAAAACGATCGGTGACGGCACGAGTTTTAGCGGCATGGAGACGGATAACGGTATCTTCAACTGGAACTGGGAGAATTCTGGTAACGCATCTGTCAGCGGAACATGCAACAAAAATCACGACAGAACACAGTATGGTGCATATGCTGTAAACGGTACATTTACAGCGAGGGGATCGTCAAACCACGGCGTAGGCACGATTTGGGAAGCCAAACAGGCAAAGGCGAAAGGCACGGAAATCTTCGCCGTCGGCTTTGACATCGGAAGCTCCGGCAACGCTTACAACACGATGACGGGCGTTGCAACGGATGCCGAGCATTACAAGGCTGCGACCACTACAGATATCTCGTTTATATTTAACACCATCGCGGATACCATCACCCAGGCAATCGCCAAGGACGCGAAGCTCACCGACCCGCTTGGAACCGGCTTTACGCTGACGACATCGGAGGGCGGCACGACCTATACGGAGAACGTTGGCGATCTGAGCGAAAAGCCGACAAAGATTGAGTTTGAGATTCAGTACGATACCGCGCATCCGGCAGCGGGCGAAACGCTCCCGACCAACAACGGCGCGACGCTTACTTACACGGACGCGAACGGGACGCAGCAGACCATTCGGATTGGGAACCCCGAACTCGAGAACCTTGCGAGAACGGTGACATATGTCGACGAGAACGGCAATGCGTATACCGATGAAGCGCACAAAGAGAAGCCGCACTGGTATGGCGACACGGTGACGCTCGCACCTGCACCGACGAAGGAAGGCTATACCTTCAACGGCTGGACGCCGACTGGTGTTACCATCGCCGAGGGTGAGAATTCCTTCGAGATGCCGAAGAATAATGTCACCTTGAAGGCAAGCTGGATCAAGAATACGAAAACCCTCACCATCACCAAGAACTGGGAAGGAACAACTGAAAAGCCCACTGTTACATTCCTGCTCACGCAGAAAAAGAACGACGTACCCACTAATTATACGAGAACGTTCATGTTAGACGGCGAGGTCGACACCGGAAGCGAGGTCGTGGAAACGGCGCCATGGACCGCCACGATTGAGGTTCCTGTGAAGGATACGGACGGCACAGCGTTTGAATATTCTGTAAGAGAAACCGAGATTGGCGATATTTCCGTGACTATCCCGGGCGGGGATGTCTATGTTACCGCACCAAATCCGGATGGTTCTGCCTATAACGTCGTCAAGTGGCATATTGATTTTCTGGCGGATTATCAGGAAAATACGTATTCGTTCACGAACACCTATACGGCACTCGAGCACGACTATGAAGTCGAATATAAATTCGTAGGCACAGAGAAGCCGGACAATGTCACTGTACCCAGTAAGGTCGAAGGACTCTACAAAGGTCAGAGGATCGCTCTGGCACGGGTGTCGACAAGCCAGGCTGGCTGGACCTTCAACGGCTGGTATTCGACTGCGGATTGCGGCGAAGGCGACAAGGTCGGCGACCCGGGCAGCACGTATGAAGTAAAGGGCAGCGCAATCCTCTACGGCGAGTGGACCTATCAAGCACCGCAGCCCGAGACGGCAACGCTGCGCTTCGAGTTCAAGAGCGGTACGGAGGGCAAGAACCTTCCGGCTAGCGGTATGCCCCCTGTGCCGAACGATGTGACGGAGGAAGTTGGCACGGCTGTGCAGCTTGCCCACTATACCGAAACGGTTGATGACGGAGAGAACAACGGCAAGTGGACCTTC
>DPCD01000100.1:3518-8061 GCA_003516765.1 Clostridiales bacterium
ACGGCAAGTGGACCTTCACGGAGAACACGCCCGAACCGCAGCCCGGTCTGAGCGTTGAAAAGAAGGCATACCTTGTTGGTGAAGACGACGAGACAACCGAAATCACTGCCACGACCAAGGTTCGCCCCGGCGACACGATTCAGTATGTCATTACCATCAGGAACACCGGCAATACAGTGCTCAACAATCTCACAGTAGGGGACGACTTTACAGCAGCTGCTGCGGACGATCTTGTGATTGAGGGCGGAGTGCTGCCGGAGAATGCGACACTCGCGAAGGGCGGAGAAATTGAGATCAAGGCAACGTATGTTGTTCAGGACAATGACGTTACCGTCAAGAATAAAGTGACCGTGACCACGGCTGACGTCAACGGCGAAGACGAAGTCATCACGGACATTGACCGCGGCGATGTGGACGGCTATGAAGTTTCCGGCTGGATCAAGAAGATTGTCGAGAGCAAGAAGGGCAGCTTCAAGAAGGACGCAAGCTTCACGTTCGATATCTGGGCGGACGAAGCCTGCACAGATCGGCTCAAAACCATCGCCATTTCGAAGGAATGGGATGTCCCCAAGGATAAGTACGACGTAAAACCAGAAACGTTCAGCTTCGAAATCTCTGAAAATAAATTCAACAAGCTGAACGAAGAAAATGGTCGCAAGGTGATCTACGTCACCGAGCGCAAAGGCGACATCAAGGGCATGACCTACGATTCCGATGTGGTCACGATGTATCTGGTACACAATGAGGCATCGGCTTACAGCCTGAACATCGGCGAGAACGACCATTATTATGCGACTGCTGATCTTTCGTATGATAATCCCCGGCCTGCGGAGTTCACCAACGTCTACAAGAAGCCTGCCGACAAGGGCGAGACCATCAAGTCCGGTCCGCAGCTCAACCGCGACGACCATGTCGCCTACATCATGGGCTACCCCGACGGAACCGTTCAGCCCGAGGGCGAGATCACCAGAGCCGAAGCCTGCACGATCTTCTTCCGCCTGCTGACCGATTCCAGCCGCGACTACTACTTCGCGAGAACCAACGACTATTCCGACGTCAACCGCGGCGACTGGTTCAACAACGCCATCTCCACGCTCTCCAACGCCGGTATCGTCACGGGCTATAACGACGGCACCTTCCGTCCGAACCAGCCCATCACCAGAGGCGAGATGGCAAAGATCATTGCCAACTTCGCAAACCTCAAATATGGCGGCAAGACCTTCACCGATCTTGCCGGTCACTGGTCGAAGAGCTATGTCGAGCTGGCTGCCGGCAACGGCTGGATCGCGGGCTATCCCGACGGTTCCTTCCGCCCGGACCAGAAGATCACCAGAGCAGAAACCGTCACCATGATCAACCGCGTGCTCGACCGCGTCCCCGCCAAGGAGTCGCGCCTGCTCAGCCGCAGCATCATGCTGACCTTCCCGGACAACAAGCCCGGCGACTGGTACTACATCGCCATTCAGGAGGCTTCCAACTCCCACGAGTATCAGAGAAGCGTCTATGAGACCACGGGCGACGAAATGTGGACCAAGCTGATCGACAACGTCGACTGGACCAAGCTCGAAAAGTAAGACCCAATCAAAAAACGCGCCGGAGCAATCCGGCGCGTTTTTTATCTGCCCGTAAAAACGCGCAAAAAAGGCTCCCCATCGGGGAGCCTTTCGTTGTATGTGTGTGCGTCAGTCGACGTCCTTGACGACCTCGTCCAGCGGTTCGTCGAGCCGCTCAGGGTGCTGCAACAGCTTTTTCATGTGCTTGAGCGCGGTCGCAAAATAGAACCCGTCGCAGATGCGCTCGTCGGTGTTGACCGTAAAATCCACGTACTTGCGCTGGACCAGATTGCCGTCCAGATCAATTTCGTTCTTCCGGTATTTGCAGCCGAACGCGCAGAACACCGGCAGGTTGCCGAAGTCATACAGATGATGCACAATCGGCGGAATGCCGAGCGAGCCCATCGAGGTAAAGAAGATCGAGCCGTGGAACGGGCTGACTTCCAGCAGGAATTTCGGCAGCAGCCCGAAGTAGTCCATCACCTTGAGCACCCAGACCACGAACTTAAAGACCACGCCCGGAATCAGCGACAGCAGTTTCGCCGTCTTGTCAAAATCGCTTGCGTCGGACGCTTCCTTGATGCGCGTGACCTGTTCGTTCATCTTCCGGTAGATTTCCTCCACCGAGTCGGTCTGCGTCAGGTGCAGCTTCATCGCGCTCTCGGCGGCATCGGTCGACATCTCCTCTTTGACCATCATGCAGAACTGAATATCGTCTCCGCGGCTGTAGACCTGCTGCCCGGACAAAAAGCGGTTGAGCGCCGGATATTTTGCCACCGTGCGCACATACGCTGCCAGAAATACATGCGTGATGCCGAAGCTGGTCAGCCCCGCGCGCCGCTTCTCGCGGATGTAGCGCTCCATGGCGGTGATTTCCACCGAGTCGCGCACGAAGTTGGAAGCGCCGACTCTCGTCGGCATGATGTAGTTTGCAACCACCTGCACGGGATCCAGCGAGCGAAGCTTGCGCCCGTCGACGCGGTCGCCCCACGTGGGGTGGTATTTGCCGTCTGCGTGCGGCTGCATTGCCAGCACCGCGAAAAGCCCGCCCGTCAGAAACAGAAGCTCCGGCAAAAAGCCCACGCGCGCCGACCAGTTGGCACCGGAAAACACGCTTCTGTGCGTGTAGGCAAGCACGCCGATTCCCGCGGCAAGCAGCAGCACCAGCGCCCAGTTGTTGCGCACGCGCCCGGAAACTGTCATCGCGTAAAAGCCCGCAATCGCCAGATACGCTACCCAGAACACAAAGCGCAGGCTCAGACTGGTTAGCACTGCGGATACGCGCACGCTGTAATAAATCGCAAGCAGGAACGCCGGAATGGCGGTGCGGTAGAACCGCTCCTGCCCGCCCAGCAAGATCATCAGCACAAAGATCAGACAAGCCGCGACCGGCAGCACAATCTGGAACCACACCGTCGCTGCATCTGCGCCTTTCCCGCAGGAATATGCGATGCGGAGCACTGCCGAAGCCGTCATGACCAATGCGCTCAGCCAGACAAGAAGACTCTTGCGGCTGACAAAATAAGACACTCTTTTCTTCATGATACTATCATACCAATTGCGCGCCGGAATTGCAAGTGCGCGCGGAAAAGCGGTTTGAAACAGAAGTTAAACCGGCTGTAAACCGAATTAAAACAGCCGCTGCACAAGCGGAAGCCCCAGACCCTCCAGATATTGCTTTGCCGCTTCATAGCGCGCCCGCTCACACAGGTGCTGGAGTTTGTGTGCGTCGAAGCCGATGATGGCGCGCACGCCGGTTTTCGCTGCAATCTCCCAGAACGGCGCGCAGGGATAGCCGAGCCCGGAAAACTCGCCGCGCGCGCGTTTATCCACACCGTAGAGATTGTACTCGAGCGGCAGGTCGAGCTTCTTTGCCTCCTCGCAGAGCGTGTATGCCGCCTCGCGGCACGTTTCGTCAAATACCGGCTGCGAGGTGTAAATCAGATCCGGGTGCGCCAGATACGCATAGAGCCCCGTGCGCATCCCGGCGAGGGTGGTCGTCAGGTATTCTTCCAGCAGCATCGGCGCGGCAGTATACGCGCGCGGATGCTCGGGGTCTGCCCACTGAAAATGGTTCCCGAGAATGAGGTAGTCGACCTGAGGACGGATTTCACGCAAATAGTCCATATGCCCGGGGAAGTACTCGCATTCCAGCCCGAGCGGAATTTCAATCACGCCGCGGTATTTTTCCTGCAGCGCGTGGATGGACGCAAAATACCCCGGAAGCTCTTCCGGGAGCATCCGGACGCCCCGGCAGACCGCCGGGCTGAGCCCCGGCCAGGGGGTGTGGTCCGAAAAGCCGAGGACCGTGAAGCCCTGTTCGATGGCGCGCTGAAGATATGCTTCGTCCGGCACGTTTTCTGCGTGACCGCAGCGGAAGGTGTGCGTATGATAATTGACCGGCATGGGATTCCTTTCTGCACGATATGTGCCAAACCAACAAATTGCAACTGATATTATAGCGGTTTCGTGCATTTTTGCAACCGGAATTTCACACAGAACGCCTGGTTTTAAAAACAGTTTTAACATCCGGGCGGACCTGTGGTATCCTGATTCCAGACTCCCAAAGGATGTGATGGCATGACAATCCGAAAGCGCCTGGCGCGCTCGAATCTTATCATGATTCTGATTCCCATGGCAATTGCGGCGGTGCTGCTGCTTCTGGGCGGCGGACTCGCGGTACTGCTTTTGAAGCGGGTGTATCTTCCGCGGCTGGGGCTATCGATGGCAGCGCTGCATGAAACGGGCGAACAGCTGGAAGCGGCGTTTGACGGCGCGAAAACAATTGCCGCAATTTATGGCGGCACGGTCATTCTGGCGCTGCTGGCGGCAATCGGCTTTACGAATCTCTATCTGACAAAGCACCTGTTCCGGCACATCCAGAAGCCGCTGGATATTCTGGTGTCCGGCGTGGAGCGGATTCAGGAAGGAAACCTCGACGCGCCGATCGGCCATGTCGTTCCGGACGAATTCAAGCCTGCCTGCGACAC
>DPCD01000100.1:8249-8831 GCA_003516765.1 Clostridiales bacterium
AGATGGCAGCGCGGCTGAAAACCTCGTTGGAGGCGCAGAGCCGCCAGCAGCAAAAGCAGGAGCTGATTGCGGGGATGTCTCACGACCTCAAAAGCCCGCTGACGTCGATCCGCGCCTACACCGAGGGCTTGCTCGACGGTGTGGCAAAGGATGAACAGACGCAGGCGCGTTATTTGCAGACGATCTACGCCAAGGAGACAGAGCTCGAGACGCTCGTGAACCGGCTCTTTTCGTTTGCGAAGCTGGATCTCAGCGAAGCGCCCGCAAAGCCGGAAGCACTGGAGATTTCCGGAACGTTTGCGGAGATTGCGGCAGGCTTCGAGGCGGAGAGGCTGGACGTCCGGCTGGACAATCTGCCGGATGAAACGGTGATGGCTGACCGGGAGCTTCTTTCGCGCTGCATGTCCAATCTGCTGGACAACAGCCGCAAATACGGAGCGAGTCACGTCGTGATTTCTGCGGACATATCGGGCGATACGGTTTCGATTTCCGTTTCCGACGACGGACCCGGTGTGGAAGCGTCGCAGCTGGAAAGGTCACGCAGTTACAAAAACAGTGGGCATTGAGGAAACCAGTCCTCGA
>DPCD01000100.1:9102-9295 GCA_003516765.1 Clostridiales bacterium
GAGATTGGAGCAGGAAGTCGACGCACTGGTGATGGAAAAGCTGAAAGGCGGCGAAGACTCATCCGTTCATGAAATCAGCATTTGAACATGAGGCGGTGGCATCTTTATAAAAATTGCAAAAAGAAAGAAAAGCACGGCTCTATTCAGCAAATAGAACCGTGCCGTGTTCGTGGTGCGCCCGACAGGACTTGAA
>DPCD01000100.1:9542-12004 GCA_003516765.1 Clostridiales bacterium
AATGGAACCTAAATCCATCGTGTCTGCCAATTCCACCACGGGCGCAGATAGGAACGGCAGAGAAAACTGCCGCTATTTTGTAATCCTCTGATTTTGACTCGGTGAGGCAGCCGGGGCGGAGCGTGACGCTTGATCCGCAAACGTGTATGCAGACCGGTAAACCATGCGCCGGGAAGCGGCGCCCGCATACATTATTATCATACCACAGCGCGGCTTTGACTGTCAATTGCGGGGGGCGATTTTTCTTTACGGGGGCGCGATTGCTTTTCCCGGCGGAACGTGATATGATAAACAATCATGATATAATATATCGATTATTGTGAAATCGGGAGTCTTGCCATGAAAATAGTCATTGTTGGTGACGGAAAGATCGGAAGCACACTCGCGGAACAGCTCTCGCGCGAGGGACATGAGATTACGATTATCGACCGCAGCGGCGAGCCCTTGCAGCAGACGAGCGAGGACCTGGACATTCTATGCATCGAAGGAAACGGCGCGACCTATGCGACGCAGATGGAAGCCGGCGTCGATGCGGCGGATCTGCTGATTGCGGTGACGATGTCGGACGAGCTGAACCTGCTGTGCTGCCTGGTCGCAAAGAAAATCGGCGCGCGGCACACCATTGCCCGCGTCAGAAACCCCGAGTATAGCGGCGAGCTGTCACTCATCTCCGAGGATCTGGGGCTGAGCTTGTCGGTAAACCCCGAGCTTCTGTGCGCCACGGAGATTGCAAGAACGCTTCGTATTCCGTCCGCCATCAAAACAGACACGTTTGCCAACGGGCATGTGGAGCTTCTGAAGGTACAGATTCCGCCGGACTCCGTTCTCGCCGGCAAAACGCTGATGGAGCTGCCGGGGCTGGTCAAATCCAAAATTCTGGTCTGCGCGGTCGAGCGCGGCGAGCAGGGAATCTACATTCCGTCGGGCTCGTTCCGGCTGGAGGCGGGCGACCGCATTTCCTTTGTCGCATCGATCCGCGACGCGCAGGCGTTTTTCCACCAGATCAAGCTTGCTGTCTCGCGCGTGCGCACGGTTATGATTGTCGGCGGCGGTCATATCGCGTATTATCTGGCAAAGCAGCTGACAGATCTCGGCATGGGCGTCAAGATCATCGAGGCGAACTATGAGCGCTGCCTGCAGCTGTCGACGCTGCTTCCCAAGGCGGAAATTCTGCACGGCGACGGCACGAACGAGGGCTTTCTGCGCGAGTGCGGCATTGCCCAGACCGATGCGTTCGCAGCGCTCACGGGCATTGATGAAGAAAATGTTCTGATGGGGCTTTATGTGCGCAAAACCTTTCCGAAGGTGAAGGTTATCACGAAGATCAACCGCTATTCGTTCCAGTCGATCATTGAGACGATGGATCTGGGAAGCGTCTTTAACCCCCGGTTCAGCACGTCCAACGTCATCTGCCGCTACGCAAGGTCGATGCAAAACTCGCTGGGTTCGAACGTCGAGACGCTTTACAAGCTTGTCGGCGGCAAGGCGGAGGCGCTGGAGTTCCGCGTGGCAGAGGGTTCGGCGGTCTGCGGCATTCCGCTGCAGACGCTCCGGCTCCGGCAGAATCTTCTCATCGGCTGCATCAACCGCGCCGGCAAAATCCTGATCCCCAGCGGTCAGGATACGATTGAGCCGGGCGACACGGTCGTCGTTGTGACGAGCGTTACGGGGCTCAACGAGCTGGACGACATTCTCGATAAGCGCAGAGGATAAGCCATGAACAAACGAATGATTCTTTACATTCAGGGCGCGATTTTGCTGATCGAGGCGGCGATTATGGTCCTGCCGATTGCGGCGGCGCTCATCTACCGCGAACCGTCCGGCATCTGGTTTTTCTATACGGCGCTGGCGGCGGCAATCGTCGGGTTTGCGGCAATGAAGCTTGCAAAGCCGCGCAGCAAGACGATCTATGCCAAGGAGGGCTTGATTGCCGTCGCAGCGGGCTGGATTGTTTTGTCGCTGGTCGGCGCGCTGCCGTTCACGCTCTCGGGAGAGATTCCGTTTTATCTCGACGCGGTGTTCGAAATGATCTCGGGCTTTACAACGACCGGTTCGAGCATCCTGCCGGACGTGGAGGCGCTCAGCCGCTGCATGCTGCTCTGGCGGAGCTTTTCCCACTGGCTGGGCGGCATGGGCATTCTGGTGTTCATGCTGGCGATTGTCAAAATGGAGGGCGGGCAGGGCATCCATCTGCTGCGTGCGGAGAGCCCCGGACCCACGGTCGGCAAGATGGTGCCGCGGATGGTCGACTCGTCGAAAATTCTTTACTCCATTTACTTTGCCCTGACGCTCGTGCAGCTGATCTTTTATCTTGCCGGCGGCATGCCGCTTTTTGATTCGCTCTGCAACGCCTTTGCAACTGCGGGCACGGGCGGCTTTGCTATCAAGGCAGACTCCTTTGCGGGCTACAGCGCTTATGCGCAGACGGTCACAACGGTGTTCATGGCGCTGTTCGGCGTGAA
>DPCD01000100.1:12235-16522 GCA_003516765.1 Clostridiales bacterium
TTCTCGATCTATTTCTTCCTGCTGCAGAAAAAGTTCGATCTGGCATTCAAGAATACCGAGCTTCGGTGGTATGTGGGCATCATTCTTGCCTCCATCGCGCTCATTACGGCAAACGTTCTGCCGATGTATCCGAGCTTCCATGCGGCGGTCCACCATGCGGCGTTCTCCGTCTCGTCGGTCATTACCACGACCGGCTTCTGCACGGAAAACTTTGACCTCTGGCCCGAGTTTTCGCGCGTGATTCTGGCGTTTCTGATGATCGTGGGCGCGTCGGCGGGATCAACTGGCGGTGGTCTCAAGGTCTCGCGTCTGGTGATTTTAATCCGCGCGGCGCAGGTCGAGGTGCGCAGACTCATTCATCCGCGCACGGTGAAGGTCATGCGCATCGACGGCAAAGTCGTCGGGCAGGATACGGTCCGGGCGGTGAGCGGGTATTTCATTTTGTACGTGCTCATCAGCCTGCTGTCGATTCTTCTGGTGTCGCTCGACGGCTTCGACGGCTCGACGACGATTACAGCCGTGCTTGCAACGTTCAATAACATCGGTCCCGGTCTGGGACTGGCGGGACCTGTCGGAAACTTTGCCATGTTCAGCCCGCTGTCCAAAGTTGTTCTGTGCCTCGACATGCTCTTCGGCAGACTGGAAATCTACCCGATGCTGATTTTGCTGCTGCCCAGCACCTGGTCGAAGAGAACCTGACAAATGAAAATCCGGAACGCGGTGCGTTCCGGATTTTTTACGGCTTAGGTTCAGCTGTTTTCCAATGCCCAGAGCATCTTCGCGACCTCAGCGCGTGTGACCTTGCCGGTCGGATTCAGCTTGCCGTTCGAGCCGCCAATGATCCTGCGGTCGACCATCGCGGCAAGAGAAGCCTTTGCCCAATCGGCGACCTTGGAAGCGTCAGAGAAGCCGGAGAGGCTGCTGCTTCCGCCGTCCGTGAGATTCTGGGAGCGGGCGAGAATGACCATTGCCTCCTGCCGTGTGATGGTTGCGGTGGGATTGGCGTAGAGCTTACCATTTTCTTTGGAACCGCCCAGATAGCCGAGGCTGTATGCCGCCTTCACGGCGTCCAGCGCCCAGGCGCCGATTTTGCCGGTGTCGGCAAACGGAAGCGAGGCGGAGCTGTAATTACCGAGGTCGGTTCCAAGATAGCGCATGAGCGCAACGATGAATTCCTGCCGGGTCATGGAGTCGTCCGGGCGGTAGAGAAGCTTGCCGTCCTTGCCGGCAGAACCGGTGAGTGTGCCTTCAAAGTAGAGGTCGTTGATATAGGTTTCTGCCCAGTGACCCTTCGTGTCGGAGAACGGGTTCGCCGGGCTGACGGTGACGGGGATGGAGGCGGTTGTTTCGCCATAGGAGACCTCAATCGTGCCCTCGGTCAGCTTTGTAACCTTTGCGCTCGTAAACTTGCCGCTTTCCGTGATTGTGCCGATGCCGCCCGTGACCTCCCAGGTGAAGCTGCCCGGTGCGCAGAGAACGGCGCTTCCATAATACGTCGCGCCCGCGCGCAGCTGCACGTCGGTCTCTGCCGGGGTGTGGAGCGTTTTGAGTCTGGTCTTGCCGTCTTCCTTATAGACGCTGATGCCCGTGACCTGCTGGAGAATGGTCACCGTGGCGCGGGCGGACATACCTTCTGCCTTTGCGCTGACGACAGCGTCGGAAATACCGCCGTTAAACGAGGACGTGTCCAGCACCAGCTTGCCCTCGCCGACGGCGCCGAAGTTGGTCGACCAGCTGATGCTTCCCGGAACATCCGTCGCCATATAGTTGCGGTCGGCTGCCTTCAGAGCAAAATTGACCGTTGCGCCGGGCAGCGCGTAGCTGTGCGCGGGGTAGAGGAACAGATGGTCTGCTTCCTCCGCCTGCGTCTTTTCACGCACGAGGAAAATGAAGTTGGCGCACGCGCGCATCGACCCGTCCGTGGGGGTGTTTGCCGTGGCGCATTTGTCGTAGCCCGGATACTGCACGCCGACCATCGTTGAGCCGCCGCCGTCCAGATTGAGCGCCGTCTCGCAGCCGAGCGACTCCATCATGTCTGCAAGATCGTAAAGGTCCATGCCGGCGGAGTTGGCAGACTCGTCTGCCGTATAAATGACGACGGTGCCATCCGGCTTGATGCCAATGGCGGTTCGGGCGCGCTGCTCATTCTTCGTGTCGAGCGAGAAGTTTTCCAGCGCACTTTCGTCTTCCACCAGAAGGTCTCCGCCGCCGCAGGCATAGGAAACATCCTCCCACTCCTCCGCGCAGCGAACCGAAACGGTGACGCGGTCTCCGACCTTGAATGCCTTCATGTTGGCAAGGACGCTTGCGTAGCTCGTCTTTTCTGCAATCGAGAGGACGAAGCCGCCCGCGGGAATGGCGCAGGAGGCGGCGCTTTGCGTAATTTTCGTGACCTCCAGCGTCATCTCGCCCGAAAGCGTCAGTTCGCTGTCGCTTCCCGAAACGGGCTTGAGCACAAGATTGTAGGCGGAGACGGTGTTTTTCGTCGCCGTGTCATAATCGCGCGAGTAAAGTCCGATGCCGTTGGTGGTTGTGAGAACCTTATTATAAAAGATTTCCGTATTGCTGAATGCGCCGCCGGTCAACAGTACGTGCAGGTCGGGGCTTGCGATGATGGCGCTGCCGTTTTTGAAAAAACCGACGGAATTGACATTGCCGCTTGTGCGCAGCACGCCGTCTGTCACAATAAGACCGTAGGGAATGCCGGTCGACATGTCAAAAAACGACCCGTTCACACCGGCAACCAGACTCAGGTTCTGATTGTCCAGATACGTTGCAATCTTGCTCATGGTGCTTCTTCCATAGAGTGTCGACCCGTAGATCACCATCGGTCGCACATCGCCGCCGGGCTGATATGTAAGCGCGTGCTGCTGCAAAACATCCTTCGGGTCTGTGAATATCCCGCCCGCGTGGGTCATTTCAATCAGATTTACATTGTCCGCCAGAGGAATGGTGAATTTGGATATGGGCTCCCGCGCAGCAGCCGAGGCGGTTCCGGCAAACAGACACACGGTCAGACAAAGCGCGAGCGCGCAGGCAACAACTCGTTTCATAGGCGTCCTCCTTTTAGGCTTTCACGCCGCAAAGATCAGGGCGTGGGTTGATTTGTTTCTCAATTTTAACACGTTGTCACCAAAATGTAAAGGGTTCTGTGGTCTGGAAATCCCTTCTGTCAAGAATTTTACTTGACAAACAGGCGGAAATTTAGTATGATACTCTGGCTGTAAAGAAAAAAAGTTGACAGTTCGGGAGGGACTCCATGAAGCAAGACGCGCTGCAGATGTCCCTGCTGTTTGATTATTACGGAGAGCTTCTGAGCGAAAAGCAGCGGGTCTGCTTTGACCTGTATTATAATCAGGACCTCTCTCTGAGCGAAATTGCGTCGGAGCTCGGCATCACGCGCCAGGGTGTCCACGATTCGCTCAGCCGGGCGGAAACGGCGCTCGGCGAGTTTGAGCGCGTCACCGGCTGCATCGCGCGCGACCGGCGCACGGCAAAGGCGCTGGAGGCAATCGCAGATGCGTGCGAGCGGCTGCAATCGATTCCCGAGGCGCGCGAGGCAGCGCAGAACATCCTGCTCGCAAGCGCAAGCATAAAGGAGTAAGGTATGGCATTTGAAGGCTTGACCGAAAAGCTGTCTGCGGCGTTCAAAAAGCTGCGCGGCAAAGGAAGGCTCTCCGAGGCGGACGTCAAAGAGGCAATGCGCGAGATCCGTCTGGCGCTGCTGGAAGCCGACGTCAGCTATAAGGTCGTCAAGGACTTTATCAAAAAGACCACCGAGCGCGCCGTCGGCACGGATGTGCTGGAGAGTCTGACACCGGCGCAGATGATCGTCAAGATCGTCAACGAGGAGCTAACCGCCCTCATGGGCAGCGACAACCAGAAAATCCACATGGCGTCCCAGCCGCCGACCATCGTGATGCTGGTGGGCTTGCAGGGCGCCGGCAAAACGACCAACGGCGCAAAGCTGGCGGGGCTGTTCAAAAAGCAGAATAAAAACCCGCTGCTCGTCGCCTGCGACATTTACCGTCCCGCTGCCATCAAGCAGCTGCAGGTCGTCGGTTCTCAGCTCGATATCCCTGTTTTTGAGATGGGGCAGACAAACCCGGTCGATATTGCGAAGGCTGCCGTCGCCCACGCCATCCGGCACGGAAACGACATGGTTTTCCTCGACACTGCAGGTCGGCTGCATGTCGACGAGGCGCTGATGGACGAACTCAAGGCAATCAAGGCGGCGGTGAAGCCGAACGAGATTCTGCTCGTCGTCGACGCGATGACCGGTCAGGA
>DPCD01000100.1:16694-21260 GCA_003516765.1 Clostridiales bacterium
GTCGACGCGATGACCGGTCAGGACGCAGTGAACGCCGCGCAGACCTTCAACGAATATCTCGACATCGACGGCGTGATGCTCTCGAAGCTTGACGGCGATGCAAGAGGCGGCGCGGCGCTGTCGGTCAAGGCGGTGACCGGAAAGCCTATCAAGTTCATCGGCACGGGCGAAAAGCTCGATCAGATCGAGCCGTTCCACCCCGGGCGCATGGCGTCGAGAATTCTCGGCATGGGCGATGTGCTGACACTCATTGAAAAGGCGGAGGCTGCGTTCGACGCGAAAAAGGCAGCCGAGCTCGAGCAGAAGCTCAAGTCCAACAAGTTTACGCTTGCCGATTTCTATGACCAGCTGGTCCAGCTCAAGGGCATGGGCAGCCTGCAGGATATTGCGGGCATGGTTCCCGGCATGAACGCGGGCGCGCTCAAAAACACGCAGCTCGATGAAAAGGCGCTCACGCGCACCGAGGCGATCATTCAGTCCATGACGCCCTACGAGCGCGAAAATCCGTCGGTGCTCAACCACAGCCGCAAGCGCCGCATTGCTGCGGGCGCAGGCGTGAGGGTCGAGCAGATCAACCAGCTTTTGAAGCAGTTCGACATGATGAATCAGATGGTCAAGCAGTTCTCCGGACCCGGCGCGTCCAAGAAGATGAAGCGCATGGGCAAATTCGGCGGCATGGGCGGCTTCCCCGGCGGCTTCCCGGGCATGTAACACATCGTTTCAGCTAAGTTTAGTATAGCTTTACGAAATAAGAGAAATTTGTAATTTTATTTGGAGGAAATATCTCATGGTTAAGATCAGACTCAGAAGAATGGGCGCCAAGAAGGCTCCTTACTACCGCATCGTTGTCGCCGATTCCCGCTTCCCGCGCGACGGCCGCTGCATCGAAGAGATCGGCACGTATGATCCCAAGGCGGAATCTGCGATCACTGTCGACGCAGAGAAGGCGAAGCAGTGGATCAAGAACGGCGCTCAGCCCACCGATACGGTTCGCGGACTTCTGAAAAAGGCAAACGTGCTGTAAGGGCCTGGAGTGGCTGCTATGAAGGAACTTTTGCTGTACATGGCAAAAAACCTCGTCGATAACCCCGACAGCGTGAGCGTCACCGAGATCGAAGGTGAGACCACCGTTCTTGAACTGCGTGTCGCGCCCGAGGATATGGGCAAGCTCATTGGCCGTCAGGGTCGTATCGCCAAGGAAATCCGCACCATCGTCAAGTCCGTCGCCCAGCGCAACGGACAGAAGGTGTCGGTAGAAATCGTCGACTGACGCAAGTCCCGGAAAAGGCATTCCCTTTTCCGGGACTTTTTTTGTAATTGCGGGAGTGTATCAAAACCCTATATATTGGATTATCTGTCTGTTTCTGTCCGAATTTGTCGAATGGAGCATAAGTTGTCATATCATAATAAGGTGTTGTTTGAAAGGTGGGTCCATGGTATGACAAAAACAGAACGGACGATTTACGCGCTGGTCGGACCGACCCGTTACAACACGCTTCCGTTCAGTCTGGCAATCGATCTTGCCATGGAACTGCTGTTCGTGCAGAATATCGCGATGGACGATATCCGCGTGACGCGCGATATTTATACGCCCGTGGCAAGGCAGATCGGGAAAAACACCGCTGCCGTCAGCCGTCAGATCGTCAGACTCTGTAATCTCTGCTGGGACGCGATGCTGGAATCCGGCGAGGTGGAGCAGTATCTCGGAAAGCCGATCCGCGACCTGCGCGCGCCGAACGAGATGATTTTCTATCTGGCGTTTCTGGTGCATTTCGACAAGCCTTTTTATCACGTCGTGCAGCATGTGCCGACGCTGCTGTTTTGAGAATATGGATGCGCTGCGGCGGCTGGTTTTTGGAACCGGTCGCCGCTTTTCGTCAATATCCACAAGTTTCGTCCACGATTTTTGCGAAAGCTTACACGGAACGCCTCTTGACTTCATGCATTTAAAGCAGTATACTGCAAAAGTAATCCAAAACGTCCGCAGGACAGAAAGGAGCACGGCAATGATGCTTTCCGGAAGCTATTATTATATTGCGACGGCGCGATTTTATGCGGGTCGTTATTTTGCCGTGCCTGTTTTTCCGTCACACGAAGCGTGAGTCGTTTTTGGGGATTGTACCTGTAAACGAAGCGGTCTCGTCCTGACGGAGGAGACCGCTTTTATTTTTGAGGAAACCCAGGGCGTTTCCGATTCTGAGCTTCCTTACCAAATGCAAAGGAGAAATGATTTATGAAAAAGCTGCTTGCCCTGCTGCTGTGCGCGGTGCTCTGCCTGAGCCTGGCTGCCTGCGCCTCCAACACTGCCACAACCACCACCGAGACCACGGAGACGACTGTAGAACCGGCTGCCGAAGAGACTGCGTCTTCCGATGCTTCCGCTGAGACTGCACAGCCCGCTGCCGATGCGCAGCAGTACGTCGTCGGCATCTGCCAGCTCGTCCAGCATGACGCGCTCGACGCTGCTACCAACGGCTTTATGGACGCGCTCAATGAAGCGCTGCCCGGTCAGGTCACATTTGATCTCAAAAACGCTTCCAATGATATTCCGACCTGCGGCACGATTGTCACCGGCTTCGTCGCCAGCAACGTCGACCTGATTCTTGCGAACGCAACGCCCGCGCTGCAGGCGGCTTCCACCGCAACGCAGACCATTCCGATTCTCGGCACCGCTGTTACTGAATACGGCGTTGCGCTGGACATCAAGGACTTCAATGGTACCGTCGGCGGCAACATCTCCGGCACATCGGACCTTGCGCCGCTGGACCAGCAGGCTGACATGCTTCTCGAGCTGCTGCCGGAGGCACAGAACGTCGGCATCCTCTATTGTTCGGCAGAAGCGAACTCCGTCTATCAGGCGGACGTCGTGAAGGCTGCTCTGGAAGAAAAGGGCGTCACTGTTACGGTCTACACGTTTGCAGACTCCAACGATGTTGCGACTGTCACGCAGACCGCCTGCGCCGAAAATGACGCGCTCTACATCCCGACCGATAACACTGCCGCTTCCTGCACCGAGGCAATCAACAACGTCGCAGAGCCTGCCGGCGTCCCCATCGTCGCGGGCGAAGAGGGCATCTGCAAGGGCTGCGGCATCGCAACGCTTTCCATCGACTACTATGAGCTTGGCAAAACCACCGGTGCGATGGCTGCGAAAATTCTGACCGGCGAGGCAAACGTCTCTGAAATGCCGATCGAGTACTACCAGAACCCCGTCAAGAAATACGACGCCGCCCGCTGCGAAGCACTTGGTATCACCGTTCCTGCCGATTACGTTGCAATCGGTTAATCCGGAACAATACTGAAAGGAGATAAGCCCCCATGGAGCTTCTGACCTATCTGTCCTCGCTGAGCATACCGAACCTCTTCTCCCGCATGCCCGCTGCCGCTGCGCAGGGCATTATCTGGGGCATTATGGCTCTGGGCGTCTACATCACGTTCCGGCTTCTCAATGTCTCCGACCTGACGGTCGACGGCTCGTTTGCCACCGGCGGTGCAGTCACGGTCATGCTGCTTCTGCGGGGGCTTCCCGCTTGGGCGGCGCTGCTGCTTGCCGTAGCGGTCGGCATTCTGACCGGTCTTTGCACGGGGCTTCTTCACACGAAGTTCGGCATTCCGGCAATTCTCGCCGGTATTCTGACGCAGTTTGCGCTGTACTCCATTAACCTTCGCATCATGGGAAAAGCGAACCAGACGGCAAGCATCAAAAACTTCGGCATGTTCTGGGAGACGAACGGCAAGGGCTTTCTGATGTCGTCTCTTTACGTGCCGCAGGCGTTGATTGCGGGCTTGCTGCTCGCTGCGGCGCTGGTTGCGCTTCTGTACTGGTACTTCGGTACCGAGCAGGGCAGCGCCATGCGCGCTACGGGCGCGAACCCCGCAATGAGCCGCGCACAGGGCATCAATGTCAGCAACATGAAGCTGCTGGGGCTGGCGCTCTCGAACGGTCTGGTTGCGCTCGCGGGCGGTCTTATGACCCAGTTCCAGGGCACGGCAGACGTGTCGATGGGCAGAGGCGCAATCGTCATCGGCTTAGCTGCCATCATCATCGGCGAGGTGCTGTGCGACGCGATTTTCCGCAAGGGCTGCAACTTTGCTGTCCGACTTCTTTTCGTCGTCTTCGGCGGCGTGGTTTACTACGCAGTCATGGTGCTGATTCTCTGGCTCAAGCTTGACCCGAACGACCTCAAACTCTTCACGGCACTGATCGTCGCGATCTTCCTCGCGGTTCCGTATTTGCGCGAGCAGAGAAGAAGCTCGTTTGCAAGAAGCGCGAAAGGAGGCAGCCGCCATGCTTGAATTACAGTCGATTTCGAAAACGTTCCATCCCGGCACGATTCACGCCAAGAAGGCGCTGCAGAATCTGAGCCTGAGCCTCAACGACGGCGATTTCGTCACCGTCATCGGCGGCAACGGCGCGGGCAAATCGACGCTCCTGAACGCCATCGCGGGCGTCTGGCCGGTCGACGAGGGGCACATCCTCATTGACGGCGTGGACGTGACCGCCCTGCCGGAGTATAAGCGGGCAAAGTACATCGGCCGGGTGTTTCAGGACCCCATGATGGGCAC
>DPCD01000147.1 GCA_003516765.1 Clostridiales bacterium
ACTACTACTTTATAATACAAGGAAACTGAAAAAGCGGGGAATGGTTTATGAAACAATCGAAATCCGCCCTCTGCGTGCTGCTGGCGGGAACGCTCTGGGGCAGCATGGGGCTTTTTGTGCGCAAGCTCAACGCCGTGGGGCTGTACGCGCTCGACATTGTGCAGCTGCGCATTGCAATCAGCCTGGTCCTTGTGGGGCTCTACCTTCTGATTTTTGCGCGCGACAAGCTGCGCGTGAGACTTCGCGATCTGTGGTGCTTTGCCGGAACGGGCATTGTGAGCCTGCTGCTGTTCTCCTGGTGCTATTTTTCTGGCATGCAGGAGGCAAGTCTGAGCGTGATGGCGGTGCTGCTGTATACCTCTCCAGCGTTTATCATGCTGCTGAGTGTGCTTCTGTTCCGCGAAAAGCTCACGCGGCAAAAGCTTCTGGCGCTGGTTCTGACGTTTACCGGCTGCTGTCTGGTCTCCGGGCTCGGAAGCGGCAGCGCGGTGTCGATGAAGGGGCTTCTTCTGGGGCTCGGCTCTGGCTTTTTCTACGCGCTCTATTCGATTTTCAGCCGCTACGCCATCGAGCGCGGCTACGGCTCGTGGACCATCACGTTCTACACCTTCCTGTTCTGCCTGCTCGCCAGCGCCCCGCTTGCGCACTGGGGTCTGATTGCATCTGCGCTGTCAAGCGGCGTTTCCGTTCCGGTGTACGCGCTTCTGATGGGTCTGCTCACGGGCTTTCTGGCATACATCTTCTACACAAAGGGACTTGAGGGCATGGAGTCGAGCCGCGCGGGCATCCTCGCCTCGGTTGAGCCGGTCGTCGGCACCATCATCGGAACGCTCGTTTTCCACGAGCCGCTGCCTGTTCAAAGCGTCCTCGGCATCGCGCTGGTTCTGGGCGGAATTGTCGTTCTGGGCGGCAAAAAAGCCTCCAAAGCGTAAACTTTTTTTAAACACTTCGACGCATTTCTTGTAAACCCGGTAACGAAACAGTATAATGAAGCTAACAAATGATTTCATATGAAATACAGGGGGCTGTCACATGTTTCAAAAGCTGGGCGACGCGCTGCGGCGGTTCATGTACGGACGCTACGGTGCAGATTCGCTGAATAAATGGCTGCTGATTTTCGCGGTAATTCTGATGCTGCTGGGCTCGCTCGGCAGCCGCTATCTCGCGCCGTGGATGGCTGCGTTCAATACGCTGGCATATGTGCCGCTGATCTGGTCGCTGTTCCGGATGTACTCGCGCAACATCGAAGCGCGCCGCCGGGAAAACGCCGCGTTCCAGCGCTTCTTCACCCGTCTGCGCGACCGGCAGAACCGCTACTTCACCTGTCCGCGCTGCCGGCAGGTTGTCCGCGTTCCGCGCGGCAAGGGCAGAATCAATATCCGCTGCCCCAAATGCGGCGAGCAGTTCATCAGGAAAACATAAAGGACAAAGAAAACCCGCAGACGGCTTCTCTGGAAGCTGCCTGCGGGTGTTTGTGTTCCATCCATCTGCATTTGAATGGATTGACAGATTTTGTTTTTTCATGTAACATAGACTTGCCCGTATGGGCAGGAGAGACGATACGATACACGGTAGGCGGTTCGGCTGACACTTCCGAAAGGAGGTGCATGCCATGCGTATTACGTTACATATTGGTGCTTTTACAGTTACCATTATCGTAAAGAGACGCGAAAACCGCCACTCTGCCAAGTGACGGTTTTCTTAGGTAAACCTTAAGCAAACTGTTACCTGAGCCGAACCGCTTATCGGTATCGTCTCTTTCTTTTATTATAGCCGTTGCAGGCGGTTTGTCAAGCTTCTGCCGTCTGCAGCGTTTTCCAGTTGGCGGTCTGCCTGCGGTAGCAGCGGAAGAAATATGCCATCTGCCCCATGGCGGTGAGCGCCCAGGAGAAGATGTAAAGCAGATACAAAGACGTCAGCGTGTGGAACATGGCAAAGATCGTATAGACCCAGATCACGCGGAACACGCACGAACCGAGAATCACAATCGCGACCGGCACCGCGCTCTTGCCGAGCCCGCGCGAAGCGGCAAGCGAGTTGTCCATGAACGCCGAGAACGCATAGCTCCAGCCCATGATATGAAGCTTTTCCATGCCCGCGGCAATGACCTCGGGGTCCGGCGTGAAAATGCGCAGGAAGCCGCCGCCGAAGAACATGAGCGCCAACCCCAGCACTGCGCCCACGCCGAACGAATACACCAGACTCACGCGGTAAGCCTTTTGGATGCGCTCTTTGTTGTGCGCGCCATAGTTCTGGCTGATGAAAGTCGAGCATGCCGTATAGGGCGCCGCCATGACCTCATAAACCAGGGAATCGGCATTTGCCGCAGCGGAGTTTCCTTCGACGACCGCGGCGCTGAACGTGTTGACGGCAGACTGGATGAACAGGTTTGCCATCGCAAAAATCGCGTGCTGCAGCCCGGAGGTAATGCCGATGGCAAGAATGCGCTGCGCCTTTTCCCAGCTGAAGACAAAGTTCTTGAGCTCCAGCTGGTAGTCCTCCTGCGTGCGCAGCAGAACGCGCAGCACCAGCACCGCCGAGGTGTACTGCGAAAGGATCGTCGCCAACGCGACGCCGTCGGCTGCCATCTTGCAGACAATCACAAAAAACAGGTTCAGGCAGATATTGAGCCCGCCCGCGATGGAAAGGAAGATCAACGGGCGCTTCGTGTCGCCCGAGGCGGTCAGCACGGCGCTGCCGAAATTGTAAAGCGCCATTGCCGGAAGCCCGAAGGCATAGATGCGCATGTATAAAATCGCGCCGTCGATCAACTCCTCCTTCGTGCCAAGCAGCGTCAGAAGCGGGCGCGCCAGACAGAAGCACAGCGCAAACAGAATCACGCCCAGCCCCAGGCACACCGCGCTCGCCGTATGGACCGTCTGGCGGGTATTTTCCCGCTCGCGCGCGCCGATGAAGCGCGCGGTCAGAACGTTTACGCCCGCGCCCATGCCGATCAGAAAGCCCGAGTAGAGCGCGGCAAGCGTTGCCGTGGAGCCGACGGAGCCGAGCGCGTGAGACCCGGCAAACTGCCCGACGACGGCGATGTCCGACATATTGAACAGCACCTGCAGCAGGTTCGACGCCATCAGCGGCAGGCTGAAAATCAGAATTTGCTTCCAGAGATTCCCGTGCGTCATGTCCCGCGGATCGTAGTGCATGGCGGTCAAGCCTCCAAAGATCAATTTATGTGCCGGCTGTTTGCGCGGCACCGCCATACTATAGCACCGAAAACCGGTTTTGGCAATGGAATTTTCGGAACTTTTCTGCACAAAAAGCGCTGCCCCACCCGGCGCGGCTTTTGCAGCAGAAACACGAAAAATCCGCGCCATTTTCCGCTTCCCGAAAAACATTCCGGACAAACGCGCGAGAAAACCCTTGATTTTGCGTCCGCTTGCTGGTATAATGTTCTGGCAAAGCGCGTATAGCGCCGATGGAGTGGTATCGAAGTGGTTATAACGGCCCTGACTCGAAATCAGGTGTACCGGCAACGGTACCGTGGGTTCGAATCCCACCCACTCCGCCAAAAAGAAGAGACACGCAATCGCGTGTCTCTTTTCTTTTTGGCGGAGTACAGTCTGCTACGCAGACTGTGTCGCCTGCGGGCGGGAATTGAACGCGCAAGGAACCCCTGATAGGTTTCTTGCACACATTCTTCCTTTCCGAAACCAGGCGTCTCGACATTGCCCCGAATGGGTAAATCCCACTGCTCCGATTTCGTTCTATTGAAAGGTTGTCGGGTTTCCAGCAAACCTTTCCATGAGATTCCTACCTTTCCGTCTCTCCCGCCCGCAGGGTAATGACCGGGATTTCGGGCTGGTTTGCGATACGGATAGGGATTCTTCGGCTGCCGCCAAGCCCGCGGCTGACGGCAAGGGTCGTTTTTCCCATCGTGTAAAGCCCCGCCGTGTAGTCTGGAAAAAACTCATAGTGCGTGCCGAAGACCGCGCCAAGGAAGGGCAGCCGGACCACGCCGCCGTGCGCATGCCCGCTCAAAACCAGATCTGCGCCCAGGCGCGCGAAGCGCTCCAGCTGATCGTTCCGGTGGCAGAGCACAATCGTATATGCCTGCGGCGCTGCCTCATGGATTTCCTGCAGCAGCTGCCCCAGCGTCTTTTGGTCTGCCGGTCCGTTCGGGTCGTCGACACCCGCGAGAACGACGCTGCCGCCTTCGCGCGAAAGCATCACAAAGCTGTTTTCCAGCCGGGTGACGCCGCAGGCGCTTAACAGTTCGAACCACTGCTTCCGGTTTTCCATGCGCCACTCGTGATTGCCCGTCACATAATAGCACGGCGCAATCGCCGCCAGGCGCGGCAGCAGGCGTGATAGCACCTGCAAATTGCTTTCTTCGTCCGCAATATCTCCTGCCAGCGCAATGAGATCCGGGTGCGCATTTGTCAGCTGCCCGACCAGCCAGTCGTTGTCGGGTCCGAAGGTTCTGCCGTGCAGGTCCGTAACGAGTGCGATGCGAAAGCCGTCGAACGCAGCAGGAAGCGTTTTGGAAGAAACGGTCAGCTCCGTCAGAGACACTGTGAAGTTCCCTGCCCACAAAAGCCCAACCGCCAGCGCTGCCACAGGCAGAAGCGCTCCCGCGCGGCTTCTTTTTTTCGCGTTTTTTCCCATCTGTGCGCCTCCGAGCAAAATTTTAACCATTTTACCATGCCGGACCGGCAAAGAAAAGAACTTTTTGGCGCGCCGGTTTGCAATTTTTCCACAATTCTTCCCGTTCCGGGATTTGTTCATCGTTTTTTTATTGTGATATGCGAAGGTTGATGCTATAATGATATGCAGAAAAATAGTGCCCGCCGGCTTTTCCGGCGGGCGGTAATGGATGTGTATCGGATTTGAAGTACGGAACCTGGACAATTTCGTCCTATGAAGAAAGCGCGGCAGGTGCGCTGCGCGCGGCAGGCTGGTCGCCGGTAACGGCGGCTGTTTTGTGCAGCCGGGGCTATGACACGCCGGAAAAGGCGCAGGAATTTCTGTCGGCAGATGTGCCGCTGTCAAGCCCCATGGATCTGCTGGACATGGACAAGGCGGTGCGCCGGGTCAGAAAAGCACTCGAACGGCGCGAGCATATCTGCGTGTTCGGAGACTATGATGTCGACGGCATCACGGCGACATGCCTGCTCACGGACTTTCTGCGCAAGCGCGGCGCTCATGTGACAAGCTACATTCCCGCCAGACTCGAAGAGGGCTACGGGCTCAACGAGATTGCCGTGCGCGCACTGCGCGCGCAGGATGTGAAGCTGATCATCACGGTCGACTGCGGCATCACAGCAAATCAGGAGGCAGCGTTGTGCAAAGAGCTCGGCATGGAGCTTGTCATCACGGACCACCACGAGTGCAAGTCCGATCTGCCGGAGGCGGTCGCGGTGGTAGACCCCCACAGGAAGGACCAGCCGGAGCCGGTTCTGGAGATGGCAGGCGTGGGCGTGGCGTTCAAGCTTGCCGCCGCGCTCGCGGGCGATCAGGAGGCGCTGCTCGCAGAATACTGTGACCTGCTGTGCCTCGGCACGGTGGCAGATGTGATGCCCCTGACAGGAGAAAACCGCAAAATGGTCTGGCGCGGGCTGCAGGCGCTCTCCAACCCCAAGCGGGTCGGGCTTGCGGCTTTGATGGCAGAGTGCGGCGCGCTGCGCCCGCCCATCACGGCAGGGACCATCGGCTATACCTTAGCCCCCAGAATCAACGCCGCCGGGCGCATGGGACATGTGGAAATTGCAACAGAGCTGTTTCTGACAAACGACGCGGCGCGCGCGGTGGACCTGGCAAGCCAGCTGTGCAAGCTCAACCGCAAGCGGCAGGATGTGGAGAGCGGCATTTACCGGCAGGCGGTTTCAATGCTCCCGGCAGGAAAGGCGCCGAAGGCAATTGTCCTGGCGGATGAAACATGGCACCAGGGCGTGGTCGGCATTGTTGCCTCGCGGCTTGCCGAGGAATACAGCTGTCCGACATTTCTAATCTGCCTCGACGGCGACAAGGGAAAAGCGTCCTCCCGCTCGTATGGCGGGTTCAACCTGTTTTCCTCGCTGGAGCAGGTATCGGATTTGTTGGAGAGCTACGGCGGGCACGAGCTTGCCGCGGGCTTTACCATCCGGCGTGACCGGATTGACCGCTTCCGCGAGCGGATTTATGAGCTGACCGACGCCTTTTCAAAATCTCCCGATTGCAATCCGGCGCTGCAGATCGACTGCGAGATTCCGCCGCAGCTGCTCACGGTGCAGAATGTGCAGCAGCTCGACGAGCTCGAGCCGTGCGGCGCGGGCTGTCCGCGTCCGGTACTTTTCATGCGCAGCCTGACTGTCAGCGATCTGTCTGAGGTCGGCGGCGGCAAGCATCTGCGGCTGCGCCTGTCCGGAAACGGGTATCATTTTAACGCCATCTTCTTCTCTACGACCGCAAAGCTTGCCGCGGTTGCGCTGGGAGATGTGGTCGATATCGCCTACACCCCGCAGATCAATGAATACCGCGGACTTCGCACCGTGCAGCTGAATCTGCTGGATATTCGCCCCGACGAGCAGGCGCGCGCGCGTCTCGGCGCCGGCAAGGCGCTCTACCGCAGGCATCTGCAGGGGCAGGTGCTGAGCGCGCAGGAGTTCGACCGGCTGATCCCCGAGCGGCAGGACTTTGTCGCAGTCTGGCGGTATCTGGCGGCAAGCGCACAGAACGGCGTCGTTTGCGAGGAGTTTGGCTGTCTCGTGCGCAAAATCACGCGCTATGCGGGCTGCACCTACAGCGGCAGCAAAATCCGCGTGTGCCTCGACGTTTTTCAGGAGCAGGGACTTTTGCAGATGGAGCAGCGCCCGAAGCTGCTCGTCATCCGCCTGACCAGCGACGGTCATAAGGTCGATCTGGAAAGCAGTCCCACGCTTCTTCATCTCAAAGAGTTAAAGGCAGGAACCTGAATGGAAACCAGAGAAGAACATTACGCTTCGATGATGCAGGCGGTGCAGCGCTATGCACCGTCGGCAGATCTTGAGGAGATTCAGAAGGCGTATGAATACGCCGACCGCAAGCACAAAAACCAGCTGCGAAAGTCGGGAGAGCCGTATATCATTCACCCGCTGGCAGTGGCAGAAATTGTGGCGGAGATCGGTCTGGACACCGACGCAATTGTCGCCGCGCTGCTGCACGACTGTCTGGAAGACACCGACGCAAGCTTCGACGAAATCTCCCGCATGTTCGGGCAGACGGTCGCCGAGCTGGTCGAAGGCGTCACGAAACTCACGCGCGTGCAGTATTCCACGACCGAAGAGCAGCAGATGGAAAACCTGCGCAAGATGTTCATGGCAATGTCCAAAGACATCCGGGTCATCCTGATCAAAATCGCGGACCGGCTGCATAACACGCGGACCCTGCAGTACCAGACGCCTGCCAAACAGATTTCCAAGTCGATGGAGACGATGGAAATTTACGCGCCTCTGGCGCACCGGCTCGGCATGCAGAAGATCAAGTGGGAGCTCGAAGACGTGTCGCTGCAGTACCTCGACCCCGAGGGCTACCAGCAGATCATCGACTATCTGCACGAAAACGAGGCAAGCGCGCAGAACTTCATGAACGCCATCCAGTCGAAAATCACCGACCGGCTTGCCTCCGTCGGCATCCACGGGTCGATTTACGGCAGGGTCAAGCACACGTATTCCATCTACCGCAAGATGCGCGCGCAGAACAAGACAATCGACGAGCTGTACGATTTGTATGCCTTCCGCGTGATTGTCGATAACATCGCTGACTGCTACAATGTCCTCGGTCACATCCACGATCTATTCAATCCGATTCCGGGCAGATTCAAGGACTATATCTCAACCCCGAAGCCCAACATGTATCAGTCGCTCCACACGACCGTCATTGGCTCACAGGGCATTCCCTTCGAGGTGCAGATCCGCACGTGGGAGATGCACCAGACAGCGGAATATGGCATTGCGGCGCACTGGAAATATAAGCAGAACGTCGGCGAGGGCTCAGAAAAGGAATTCGAGTGGGTCCGCAGGCTTCTGGAAAATCAGCAGGACACCGAAGCAGACGACTATATCCACTCTCTGAAGGTCGACATGTTCGACGACGAGGTCTTCGTCTTCACCCCCAAGGGAAAGGTCATGAGCCTGCCGTCCGGCTCGACGCCGATCGACTTTGCCTATGCGATTCACTCCGCCGTCGGCAACACCATGATCGGCGCGAAGGTCAACAACCGCATCGCAAGCTACGATCAGGTGCTGCACAACGGCGACATTGTCGAGGTGCTGACGTCGAAATCGGCAAAGGGACCGAGCCGCGACTGGCTCAACATCTGCCGGTCCAATCAGGCGCGCATCAAGATCAAGCAGTGGTTCAAGCGCGAAAAGCGCGACGAGAATATCATCCGCGGCAAGGCAAGCTTTGAATCCGAGCTGCGCCGCATCGGCATCAACCCCGAGATCATTCAGTCCGAGGAAGTGCTGCCGCTGGTTCTCAAGAAAGTCAGCTTCGACTGTCTGGACGATATGTATGCTGCCATCGGCTTCGGCGGTCTGACTGCCATCAAGGCGGTCGGCAGAATCCGCGACGAGCTGACGAAGGCGACGAAGGTGGCAACGCCGAAGGAGCTTTTGAACTTAAACAAGCAGCAGCCTGCCGTCAATGCCTCGGGCGTCATTGTCGAGGACATCGGCTCGTGCATGATCAAGTTCAGCCGCTGCTGCACGCCGGTGCCGGGTGACGATATCATTGGCTTTATCACCAAGGGCTACGGCGTATCGGTCCACCGCAAGGACTGCCCGAACGCCAAAAGCGCGATGGACCCCTCGCAGTCCGGCAGATGGGTCAAGGTTACCTGGGCAGAGAGCCCGGAGGCGACGTTCACAACCGCGCTGGAGGTCGACTCGGTCGACCGCGACGGCTTGATGCTGGACGTGGCAACCATCCTGACGAGCCTGCGGCTTCGCATGAACGAAATGTCTGCCCGCTCGGTCGGAAGCGGAAGAGCGCTGGTCAGTCTGGTGTTCCAGGTTCACAATCTGACGGAGCTTCAAAACGTGATGGCGCGCCTGCGCGGCATTTCCGGTGTGAGCGCGGTCCGGCGCGCGGAAGGATAAGGAGTAAGATATGAAAGCAGTTGTCACGCGAGTCAATTCCGCGTCTGTTTCGATTGACGGTTCGGTCTGCGGCAGAATCGGAAAGGGATTTCTGATTCTGCTCGGCGTCGCGCCAGGGGATACCCCCGAAAAGTGCAGAAAGCTTGCCGAGAAAATTCTGGGGCTTCGCGTCTTCCGGGACGAAAACGACAAGATGAACCTGTCGCTTTCCGACGTCGGCGGCGAGGTGCTGGTCGTCAGCCAGTTCACGCTCTACGGCGACGTAAGCCACGGCAGACGCCCGAGCTTCATCGGCGCCGGAAAGCCCGACATTGCCATTCCGCTCTACGAGCAGTTTTTGTCCGAATGCGAGCGGCTGGGCTTCCCGCCGCAGCACGGCGAGTTCGGCGCATATATGCAGGTCGCGTCCGAAAACGACGGACCGGTTACCCTGATTGTCGACACAAATGATCTCAAATAAGCGCAGCGGATCTTTTCCGCCGGAAGTGCGTTGCACAGGCTTGACGTACACACGATACGCCTTCGCCCGCGCGCCTTCTTCCGACGAAAAATCTCTCGCTGCTGCACACTTTCCGTTTTTTAATTTTTAAAATCCGAAAGGAACTCCATATGAACATTATCACTTTGCCGCTGGGACCGTTGGAGACCAACTGCTACGTGGTCTTTGAGAACGCACCCGGCGCGTGCGCGCTCGTAGACCCCGGCGCGCAGGCGCAGAGCATTCTCGACTGCCTGAAAGAACGCGGTCTGACGCCGGGCTTGATTCTGCTGACGCACGCGCACTTCGATCACACGGGTGCACTTCGCGAGCTGCATGCGCAGTATCCGGACGTGCCGATTTACGTCAGCGCGCAGGACACCGACGAGACGCTGAACATGAGTCACAGCAACCTCGTCTATACCGACACCTTCCTCGACGGCGACGAAATTTCTCTGCCGCCGCTGCAGTTCCATGCCATCTCCACGCCCGGACACACGAAGGGTTCGAGCTGCTTTGTCTGCGGCAATACGATTTTCTCGGGCGACACGCTCTTTGAGGGCTGCTGCGGCAGAACCGATCTTCCCGGCGGCTCGGAAAAGCAGATGATGGCGTCGCTCAAGCGTCTGGCAGAGCTGCCGGGCGACTATCAGGTGCTGCCGGGGCACGGTCCTTCGTCGACGCTGGAACGTGAGCGGCAAACGAACTTCTACATGCGCGAGGCGATGCGATGAAGCTGCTGCTGCGAGGTCACACCGAGCGGTATCCGGTCGAGCAGCTGCAGATGCAGCTGTTCGGAAACGAACCGTCGGAATTTGTGACGGAGGAATTTGAAGAAGACGGCACCATATCGTCTCTTTCGCGCGGGAAGCTCTATCTGACCGCGACGGCAAGGGTGCGCTACCGCGGAAAAACGGGCTTTGCTGCACGAAGGCTCCCGCTGGAGCAGGCGGATGTGCGCCGGACGCGCCGGCTTTTGCAGCAGAGCTATTATCTTGCTGCCATTCAGGTGCTCGATACCGTTCCGCCCTGGGGCGCGCTGTCCGGCGTGCGCCCGACGAAGCTGTCGACCAAATGCATGCTCGAGGGCGGAAGCGAACGTGCGGCAAAAAAGCTTCTGGAGCAGACGTATTTCGTCACGCCGGAACGCAGCCGCCTGTGTGTCGACGCCTCGCGCCACACGCTGGAGGCTGTCAGGCTGTCGGAACCCACGGATCTTTCGGTCTACATCGGCATCCCCTTCTGCCCCACGCGCTGCTCATACTGCTCGTTTGTCAGCGAGTCGATTGAGCGCTTCGGCGCGTTCCTGCCGCCGTATCTTGCGGCGCTGCACCGGGAAATCGAATACACGGGAAAACTGCTGCGCGCGTCCGGGTATCACATCCGCTCGTTATACATGGGCGGCGGCACGCCGACGACGCTTTCCAGCGCGCAGATGCAGGCGCTTCTGGCAGCGATCCATGAGAGCTTTGACCTCTCGCGCTGTCTGGAATTTACCGTCGAGGGCGGAAGACCGGACACGCTGGACCGCGAAAAGCTGCAGGTCATTAAAAATGGCGGCGCGACGCGCATTTCCATTAACCCCCAGACGATGGCAGACGACGTGCTGGAACATGTGGGGCGGAAGCACACAAGCGCGCAGACTTTAGAGGCGTTTCATCAGGCGCGCGAGGTGGGCTTCGAGGATATCAACATGGACCTCATCGCGGGGCTTCCGGGCGACACGGCGGAGAAATTCGCCGCTTCTCTTTCGCAGGTTCTCGCGCTTCGCCCCAGCAATGTGACGGTTCACACACTGGCGCTCAAAAAGGGCGCGAATCTGTTCCAGAACCGGACGGCGCTGCCATCGCGCGAGGCGGTCGGGCAGATGCTCCATGACGCGGAGCAGGCGCTGCGCGCGGGCGGTTTCGAGCCATACTATCTCTACCGGCAGAAATACATGTCCGGCAGTTTTGAAAACACAGGCTGGTGCAAGCCGGGATTTACCGGCTGGTATAACATATACATGATGGAAGAGCTCCACACCATTTTGTCCCTGGGCGGCGGCGGTATGAACAAGATCAATCTCCCCGCCGGGCAGCTGGAGCGGTTCCACAACCCAAAATCGCCGCAGGACTACATTGCGCGCATCGATACCATTTTGCAGCAGAAGGACGAGATTTTCGAAATTCTGCATCGGCTCGCGCAGCAATCATCTACACCCATTGAGGAGGAATGCGAATGAATACCCTCTTTTCCCATGTCTGCGTCGTCACGATGGACGAGCGGATGTCGGTCTGGACCGATGCCTTTGTCGGCGTGACCGACGGTAAAATCAGCTATCTCAGCAAGCACGCCCCGGAGGAAAAGCCCACGCAAATCATCGACGCGACCGGTATGGTCCTGATGCCGGGTTTCATCAACTGCCACACGCATCTTCCGATGCAGCTGCTGCGCGGGTATGCAGACGATCTGAAGCTGCAGGAATGGCTCAACGACTATATCTTCCCGCGCGAAGACCGGCTCGACGGCAGGTGCGTGCGCGCGGCGACGACGCTGGCGGTCGCGGAATGTTTGAAATTCGGCGTAACGAGCGTGTCCGACATGTATTACTTCTGCGACGATATCTGCGACGTCATTGCAAAATCTGGCATGAAGGCGAATATCTCCCGCGGCACGTCGATGTTCCTGGGAGACGATTTTGACTTTGAGAAATTCCCCGCCTGTCAGGAGCTGGTGGCGCTCAAGAACAAATGGCACAATTTTGATGGCGGCAGAATCAAGATCGAAGCGTCCATCCACGCCGAGTATACCTCCACCTATCAGCTCTGGGACGCACTCGCCGAGTTTGCCATCAATGAAGGCATCGGCATGCAGGTGCATGTGTCGGAAACCAAACTGGAGCATGAGCAGTGCGTCGAGCGCTATGGGCTGACCCCGGCGCAGGTGCTCGACTGCCACCATGTGTTCGACGTGCCGACGACGGCGGCGCACTGCGTCCACTTAACGCAGGAAGACATGAAGCTTCTTGCCAAGCGGCGCGTGAGCGCGGTGCACTGCCCGGTGAGCAATCTGAAGCTTGCCTCCGGCTGCGCGGATGTGATGGGCATGGTCAAGGCGGGTATGAACGTCTGCCTCGGCACCGACTCGGTCGCATCCAACAACAACCTCGACCTCTTCGAGGAAATCAAAGCGTGCACGCTGATGGCAAAGGCAAAAACCGGCGACCCTACCGCCATTCCGGCGGAAGCCGCGCTCATGATGGCAACGGTCTGCGGCGCGAAGGCGCAGGGGCGCGAAAAAGAGTGCGGGCAAATCAAGCTCGGTATGGACGCGGATCTGATTCTGCTGGACTTCACGCAGCCGCACCTGATTCCGTGCCACAACGTTCTTTCGAATCTGGTCTATGCCGCGTCGGGTCACGACGTGGTCCTGACCATGGTGCGCGGGCAGATTCTCTACAACGCCGGCAAGTTCCCGACGTTAGACCTTGCGGGCGCACTCAAGGAGCTGCATGACTACGCGATTCCGAAGGTCTTCTCCGACGATGAGGAGGCTCCCAAATGAACGATCAGCCCATCAAAAAGCAGACGTTTTTGCAGGGCACGGCGGTTCTCGCGATGGCAACGGTGCTGGTCAAGCTCATGGGCTTTTTATTCAAGGTCCCGCTCAACAACATCATTGGCGAAGACGGCTTCGGCTACTTCAACACCGCCTATGACGTCTATAACGTCCTGCTCATGATTTCGACCACGGGTCTTCCCGTTGCCATGAGCCGCATGATTTCGCAGGCGCAGACGCTCGGAAACCACGCGCAGATCAAGCGGATTTACCGGACGTCTTTGTACGTCTTTCTGACCATCGGCATGGTCGGCAGCCTCGGCATGCTGTTTTTCTGCCGCCAGCTGTCGGTCATGGTCACGACGAACGAAAACTCGTGGGCAGCAATTGCCGCGCTTGCGCCGTGCGTGCTGCTGATCTGCCTGGTCTCTGCCTACCGCGGCTTTTTCCAGGGGCAGAGCAACATGACCCCGACCTCCGTCAGCCAGATTTTTGAGGCGGTGACGCGCCTGGTCGTGGGACTCGGGCTTGCCTGGCTCGTGATGAAGCTCACGGGTGATGCTGCCGTGCGCGTGCAGGGCATCGTTCTTGCCTCCGGCGAGACGGCGCAGGACTACGGCGACATTACCCTTGCCGCCGGCGGCGCGATTCTGGGTGTGACGCTCGGAAGTCTCATTTCGGTTGTTTACCTGCACCACAAATTCCGCCAGTCGAACCAGATTCTCTCGCTCGGCGGCGGCACGGCGAAGTCGACCCGGAGCACGATGAAGGAGCTTCTTTCCATCGCAGTCCCGATTACGCTCGGCTCGGCAGGTCTGCAGATCATCAACCTGTTCGATACGATGATCTATATGCGGCGGCTTACGGGCGCGCTGCAGTGGACCGAAAAGATGGCGGACTCCGCCAAGGGCGTCTATAATTTCTGCCAGACGGTTTTCGCGCTTCCCTGCTCGTTCATTCCGACGATTACCATCGCAGTCATTCCGGCAATCACCGCATCGCTCACCAGAAAAGACCTTGCCGAGGCAAAGGCGACGTCGGAATCGTCCGTGCGGACAATGGCGCTCATTGCCATGCCGTGCGCGGCGGGACTTTTCGTAATGGCAGAGCCGGTCATCCGGCTGCTTTGCTCGACGTATACGGAGGATAAAATTCAGCTTGCCGCGACGATGCTCGCGATTCTGGGGCTGACAGTCATTTTCAATTCCCTCGTTCTGCTGCTCAACGCCATCATGCAGGCGCACGGGGATGTGGTCACGCCGGTCGTCAACATGCTCATCGGCGGCATCATCAAGATCATCGTGAACTATATTCTCGTCGGGCAGCCGAATCTCAACATTGTCGGCGCGCCGATCGGCACGTTCATCTGCTACATCTCGATCACGGCGCTCGACCTGATTGCTATGAAGCGGCACATTTCCGCCCGTCCGGCAATTTTCAAAAACATCATAAGGCCCGGTCTTGCCTCTGCAATCATGGGCGCGGCAACATTCATGGTGTACCGCGTTCTGTCGAACGCGATCTCCTCGTGGAAGCTTGCGTGCCTTCTGAGCCTTGCGTTTGCAGTGGTTTTGTACGCGGTTCTGGTGGTCTTCCTGCGGTGTCTGACGTATGAGGACTGCATGCTGCTGCCCAAGGGAGAAAAGATCGCGAAAATCCTGAGAATTCGCAAAAAAAACTAAAAAAAGCCTTGCGAAAGAGGGCAAATTATGATAAATTTTACTAGCAAAGACCGCTATGATTTTGCTGATCTTCAGCGTCTGGTCGAGGTACTGCGCGCACCGGGCGGCTGCCCGTGGGACGGCGCGCAGACCCATCTTTCCATCCGGCGCAATTTCCTGGAGGAAGCATACGAAGCCTGCGAGGGCTTCGATCTGGACGACGCTTCGCGCATGCGCGAGGAACTCGGAGATGTGCTGCTTCAGGTGCTGTTTCACACGGACATCGAGCGCGCCGCGGGTCGGTTCGACCTGAACGACGTGTGCGACGCCGAGTGCAAAAAGCTGATTTTCCGGCACCCCGCGCTTTTCGGCGGCGAGGCAAAAAGCTGGGACGAGGTCAAGCAGCAGGAAAAGGGGCAGACCACCGTCACCGAGACGCTCGACGGCGTGGCTCGTTCGCTTCCTGCGACCTGGCGCAGTGAGAAGATTCAGAAAAAAGCCGCGAAGTGCGGCTTTCGCTGGGAATCGGCGGAAGAGTGTCTGGACAAACTAGACGAGGAGTCGGCGGAGCTTCGGCAGGCAATTTCCAACGGTGAAGACCCGGAGGAGGAGCTTGGCGATCTGCTGTTCGCCGCGGTCAATGCCGCAGCCTTTCTGCAAAAGGACCCGGAGCAGACGCTTCACCGGGCATGCGAAAAATTTATCCGCCGTTTCGGCGCAATGGAATCGGCCGCAAGGCAGGCTGGCCGCTCGCTGGACGAGCTGTCCCGCGAGGAGCTTCTTTCTCTCTGGTCCGCGCAGAAGACCGGTCTGACGGAAGGCGCTGTCAAAACTGAAACAACGATTGGAAAAGAGGAACTGTCATGAATAAAACCGAATTGATCGCAGAGGTCGCAAAAAAGTGCGGCATGAGCAAGAAGGACGCCGAGAAGGCTGTCAGCGCAACGTTTGATACCATCACCGAGGTTCTGTGTGCGGGCGACAAGGTCCAGCTGGTCGGCTTCGGCGGCTTCGAGACCAAAGCGCGCGAGGCGCGTATGGGTCGTAACCCCAAGACGAAAGAGCCCATCGAAATTCCCGCGACCACCGTTCCCGTCTTCAAGCCCGGCAAGGCGCTCAAGGACCAGATCAGCAAGTAACACCCCATCGGGAAGGCTGCGAAGCTTTCCCGATTTTCTTTTGATGAATCACAGGAGATGCAAGCTATGCGTTTGGATAAATATCTAAAGGTCTCGCGCCTGATCAAGCGCCGGACCGTAGCAAATGAAGCGTGCGACAACGCGCGCATTTCGGTCAACGGAAAGCCCGCAAAGGCGAGCTACGACGTCAAGGTCGGCGATCAGATCGAGATTGCCTTCGGCGCACGAACGCTGCGCGTGGAGGTTCTTGCCGTTGCCGAGGCGGTGCGCAAGGACGACGCCTCCGCCATGTACAAGGAAATCTGAGTCATACTTCCCGCGTCCTCGCCGTATACTTGATTATCCGGCAAGCGGAGGAGGATGCGACATGACACCGACACAGCCCAATGCGCTCGAAGCGCCGCACCAGCTGCAGCTCGACAGCCGCGCGCGGCTTCATATGACGGGGGTCATCGAAGTGGAAAGCTTCGATGAAAGCACCATCGTTCTGACCACCACGCGCGGAACGCTGATCGTCCGGGGCGAGGGGCTGCATCTGCAGCTGCTGCGGTTGGACGGCGGCGAGGTGCTGGTCGACGGAACGGTCGACGCGCTTACCTATGAGGACAGCCAGCCGGCAGGCAGCTTTCTGGCGCGGCTGTTCGGCTGATGGAGCTGCCGGTCTTCTTTCAGGCAGAGCAGGCAGCGCTCGCGGCATTGCTGGGGGTTCTGCTTGCGGCGCTGTATGATCTGCTGCGCGCGCTGCGAAGGGTCCTGCCCGGCGCTGCGGGCTTTGCGGACGGGCTGTTTGCGCTTGTCTTTTTCCTGTCGATGCTCGCTTTTGCGCTCTATCCGGGACAGGGCGTGTTCCGCCTTGGCTTCTTTTTGGAGATCGCGCTGGGCGCGGCAGCATATTTTCTGACGCTCAGCCGCCTGCTGCTGCAAATTTTTGAGGGCATCCTGCGCGCCATTCGGCAGATTTTGCATACGCTCCTGCAGCCGGTGCGGTTTGGTGCAAAAAAATTTTCAGTTTTTTTGAAAAACCTCTTTGCAAGATGCAAAAAATGGGGTACAATTATCGGTAAGATACCCGGAGACCGGACGGATTCTGAAAGGGGTCAGGCAAAGCATGAAACTCGTCAAGTCTTCCCTTCTGGTGAAGCTGGTTATCCTGATTCTGGTCGTGTACGCGACGGTGACGCTCGTGTCTCTGCGCAAGCAGATCACCGAGAAAAACGAGCAGGAGGCAATTCTCAACAGCTCCATCGCCGCGACGCAGCAGGAAAACAACCGGATTCAGGACTCCATCGACGCGCTGGGCACCGACGCGGGCGTCGAGGCAGTCGCGCGCGATAAGCTCGGCATGGTCGACGAGGGCGATATCGTCTTCTATGACGTGGGCGAATGACGGCAGACCATTCAGACGCGGCGTTTATGCGTCTTGAATAGAATAAAATGGGAGAACAGAACAAACATATGGATCTTACAGTTGGAGCAGTTGTGGAAGGCAAGGTCAAGAGTCTGAGCAAGTTCGGCGCGTTCATCACGCTGCCGGATGGTTCCACCGGCATGGTACACATCTCGGAAATCGCCCACGCCTACGTCAATGACATTCGCGACCACCTGACCGAGGGGCAGGACGTGAAGGTCATGATCATCAGCCGGGAAAATGGAAAAACCAATCTTTCCATCAAGCGTACCCTTCCGCCGCCCGCAAAGCCGCAGTCCTCGCGTTCGCAAAATCGCAGCTACGGTTCTGCGCCGAGGTCCAACGCCTCCAACGACCGGTCCGCTGCGCCGCACAATAACGCAAGCGCGCCCGCGCAGCCGCAGCAGAAATCGTTTGACGATATGCTCAAGCAGTTTATGACAGAGTCGAGCAGCAAGATGTCTTCCATCAAGCAGTACTCCGAGCATAAGACGAAAACCAGAAGAAGATAACAAAAACCGCCCTTTTCGTTTGAAGAGGGCGATTTTTTAAGGAGAAATGTATGAATATTCTGATTACCGGCGGCAGCCGGGGCATTGGCGCGGCAGCAGTGCGGCTGTTTCGCGCGCGGGGCGATTCGGTCTGGTTTCTCTATGAGAAGCGCCACGAGCAGGCGCAGGCGCTCTCCCGGGAAACCGGCGCGGCAGCAATCTGCTGCGATGTGGCAAATGCGGAGCAGGTGCAGGCGGCATTTTCGCAGCTTCCGGCGCTCGACGCGCTGATCTGCAACGCAGGCATTGCGCACTACGGGCTGATTTCGGACATTACGCCAGACGAGTGGCGGCGGATTTTTGCGGTGAACGTGGACGGAATTTTCCACTGCGTGCGCGCGGCGCTGCCAGGGATGCTGCAAAAGCAGGCGGGTGCGATTGTGACGGTGTCTTCCATGTGGGGACAGGTTGGTGCGTCGTGCGAGGCAGCGTATTCGGCGACGAAGGGCGCGGTGCTGGCGCTGTCGAAAGCGCTGGCGCAAGAGCTTGGTCCGAGCCACATCCGCGTGAACGCGATCTGCCCGGGCGTGATTCAGACGGACATGTGCGCGAACGTCGCGCCGGAGGTTCTGGAGTCGCTTCGCGAGCAGACGCCGATCGAGCGGCTGGGAACGCCGGAGGATATTGCGCAGGCAATGGCGTTTTTGGTCGACGCGCCGTTCATAACCGGGCAGGTTTTGGGGGTAAACGGCGGATTTGTGATCACGTAGCATACTTTCGTGCAACAAAGGTGCATGTTCCTCCTATGGGTAGAAGGGGCTTTCCCCGAACTACTTTTAGGAGGAATTTTTATGACAAGAACACAAAAGCTCGGACTTTGCACGTGGCTGCCGGAGGACCCGGTGAGCCTGGCGGAAATGAACGACAATTTTTCCCGGTTGGACGCCAACGGCGGAAGATCGCTTCTGCTCGCGGAAGCGGGGCTTCTTTCGCTCGGCGGAGCGATGGCGGCGCTGGCGCATCAGGGCGGGCACGCGGTGTACGCAGAGCGCGTACAGGTCGACGCGTTTCAGGACGCGGAGCAGATCGCGGCGAACAGCGGCGTATATCAGCGCGGCAACAAGCAGCTCGAGCTTCTGACCACGGGTCTCGAGGGCGGCGACGTGTATTACAACGCCAACATCAGCAAGCCCAACGACTACTGCCACACGAGCAATCTGAACCGCACGCACACGACCACGCAGGAATGGGTCAAACTGTTCGACTTCTATCCGGACGCGTTCGGTCAGCTCACCCACCTGAAATTTCAGACGGCAAGCACGGCGGTGATCAAGCTGCGCATTCTCGATTCGGAATCCGGCGCGGTTATTATGGAGACGGACGCGGTTTCCGGCAGCAAGAGCAACTACCCGGAATTTTCGGTCGACTGCTGCCTGAGCCCCAATCACCGCTATGCGATGTACCTCTGGGTCGAGTCGCGCACCACAACGTCCGTGGAATTGAAGACGCTGACCTTCACCGTCACGCCGCTCGTCTACACCACCGCCGCCGTCACCATGTCGCCCCTGACGCTCCCGGCGGGCGCGGCGCGGCTCGAGCTGCTGGTCCACGACGCGGGCGCG